>JAVHRA010000190.1:0-2044 GCA_036171395.1 Gallionella sp.
TAATAGTTCGTATCGCACAAACGTGCTGGATCGTATCGAACGATTCTTGCCCAAGTTGGTCTTGGCACCGACCTTCGTGGTCACTTTGCTGTTCATCTATGGCTTCATACTCTGGACGGGATATCTATCCTTCACGCCTTCACGCATGCTGCCGAACTATGAGTTCGTCGGCATCACTCAATACCTAGCACTATTTGACAACGAACGCTGGTGGGTCGCTTTAAAGAACCTCGCCATCTTCGGCAGTCTGTTCATCGCCGGTTGTCTGGCCATCGGGCTGGGTATGGCGATTTTGCTCGATCAAAAGATACGCGGCGAAGGCTTTATCCGCTCGATCTATCTCTATCCAATGGCACTGTCCTTCGTCGTCACCGGCACCGCCTGGAAATGGATACTCAATCCCGGCCTAGGTTTCGAGAAGGTCATGCACGACATAGGCTTTGCCGACTTTACTTTCGATTGGCTAACCAACTCGGATATGGCGATCTATACCGTCGTCATCGCCGGTGTGTGGCAATCCTCAGGCTTCATCATGGCCATGTTCCTCGCCGGTCTGCGCGGTGTGGACGAGTCCATCGTCAAGGCCGCGCAAGTGGATGGCGCATCGCTACCCACCATCTACTGGCGCATCATCATTCCCAGCTTGCGTCCGGTGTTCTTCTCGGCCGTAATGATACTGTCGCATATCGCCATCAAGAGTTTCGATCTGGTCATGGCGCTGACTGGCGGCGGCCCCGGCTTCGCCAGCGACACCCCCGCGACCTTTATGTACACCTTCTCGTTCACGCGCAACCAGATCGGCATGGGTGCTGCCAGCGCCATGATGATGCTGATGATCGTGGCGGCAGTGGTTGTACCTTTCCTGTATTCCGAACTAAGGAGCTCACGCCGTGGCTGAACCCTCCAACACACAGACGCAAGGTGGGTCGCGCTTCGGGCGCTACGTGATCTATACCCTACTGGTTCTGGTCTGCCTGTATTACCTGATGCCCTTATTCATCATGGTGTCTACTTCACTCAAGACACTCGATGACATTCGCAGCGGCAATCTGATCGCCCTGCCGAGCGAAGTCACTTTTCAGCCTTGGCAAGAAGCTTGGGCCAGTGCTTGCATAGGCGTGCGCTGCGAAGGCATGAGCGTGTACTTCTGGAACTCGTTCCGCTTCGTCGTTCCTGCGGTGCTGATCTCGACGCTCGTCGGCGCATTCAACGGCTACGTGCTGACCATGTGGCGCTTCAAAGGCAGCGACATATTTTTTTCCGCGCTAATGATAGGGTGCTTCATTCCATTTCAAGTCGTGCTGTTGCCGATGGCGCGCACACTGGGCGAGTTGGGCATCGCCAACTCCATCGTCGGGTTGATCTTCGTCCACGTGGTCTACGGTGTGGCTTTCACCACCCTGTTCTTCCGCAACTACTACGTCACCATACCGGACGAATTAGTCAAAGCCGCCAAGATAGATGGCGCGGGTTTTCTGCGCATCTTCTGGCGCATCATCCTGCCCATCTCCACACCCATCGTCGTGGTATCCATCATCTGGCAGTTCACTCAAATCTGGAACGACTTCCTATTCGGCGTGGTGTTCTCCAGCGGCGACCGCCAACCGGTCACCGTCGCGCTGAATAATCTGGTCAATACCTCAACAGGCGTGATCGGCTACAACGTGGATATGGCAGCGGCCATCATCGCTGCCTTACCAACCCTGTTCGTTTACATCGTCGCTGGTAAATATTTTGTGCGCGGGCTCACTGCCGGCTCTGTCAAAGGTTAAGGAAGGAACATCATGGGCGCTCTATCGATACGCGAAGTACGCAAATCTTACGGCACAACCGAGATACTCAAAGGCATCAACATCGAGATCGAGGAAGGCGAATTTCTAATTCTGGTCGGGCCTTCCGGCTGTGGAAAATCCACCCTGCTATCTATGATCGCTGGGCTGGATAGCATCACCTCCGGCGAGGTGCATATCGGTGGGCGCAAGGTCAACGACCTAAGCCCCAAGGATAGAGACATCGCCATGGTGTTCCAGTCTTACGCGCTCTA
>JAVHRA010000191.1:0-1956 GCA_036171395.1 Gallionella sp.
TTCAATCAGCGCTTCCCCGGCTTCGAGACCGATGTGCATGGTCTGGTGGCCGAAGAGGTGGATGGCGAGAAGCGTTACTTTGTCGATTGTGTGAAGTGATAGTGCAAATGTAATGCCTTATGCAGAGGCGAAAAAAAGGGCGGATATTCCGCCCTTTTTGCTTTGCTGCTGTTGTGTGACTCAGATACCGATGGAGCGCCACAAGCGCATCAGATGACGCGAGGTTGCAAGGGAAGCACGGGCATAAGCGCCCCCTTCGATTTCCTGACGGGCATCATCGGTCTTCCCATCCAATGCCAGATCCAGCACATGGCCGGCGCATTTGTGGAAATCAGCATGCGCGCTGACCAGCTCTTTGAACTCCATGTTGTTACCGTAGTCCTTGCCACCCTGACCATAGATCCATTTTCCCAGTGCGCACTGGTTGTCTTTGGATACGATGCGAGGATCCAGCACTTCGGTGCCAGTGCCATCTACTACGCCAGTCAGGCGCATTTTCCATTTGATATGGGCTTCGAGCGCAGTCTTAAAATTCAGACCGCCGACTTCTTCGCCGGTATCTTCTTTCAAGCCTTCCGTCTCTTTGTCATTTGCGCCGAATATCGATTTCCACCAGCTCATTTTCTTCTCCTTATAAGTACGCAGAATTCTATTTCACCCGCATTGCCGAATTGTGACAGGTATATGAGAGATTAAAAAATAAGCACTTACTTATTGGCGTGTGGATGGTACTCAGTTGCGGCGCGCATGGAAGGTGATAGGGATGATGCTGGGCGGCGCGGTCTGGGCGATCTTTTTCTTCATCTTGCCCATCACATGCATCTCACAGGGCTTGCAGTCGAAACGCAGAGTTAATTTTTCGCTGCCGTTCACCAGCGTCATCGGCTCCGCGCGCACCTGCCCTTGTACGCCCACTACGCCCTTAGCCTGCTTCGGACACAGGCTGAGTGAATAACGTATGCAGTGACGCGTCACCATCAACGATACTTCTTCGTTTTCTTCATGCGCCTCATAGGCGGCGGCAATCAGCTTCACGCCATGCATCTCGTAGAAGTTACGCGCGGCGGCATTGTAGACATTGGCGAGGAATGACAAGGTGTCTTCAGGATAGGTGGCGGGCGGTTGCACGGCCTCCTTGCGCGCCGGGCGTGTGCAGGCTTGCAGACGCGCCGCCATCAGCGCTTGTGCGGCATCGCGGCGCAAGCCATTCAACGCCGAGTTGGGTACGAAGCCAGGTTGCTGCCAGTTGATGTCTAGTTTTCCTAGGATGAATTCGGTGCTGCCAAAGCGAGATAGTTGTTTGCGCACTTGCTGCGCGGCTTCGTCGGGATGTTGTGCCGCCTGCTTCTCAACGGCTATGTGCGCGGTGGCGCTGATGCCATCCTCGTCACGCAAGGTCAGCGCATAGCCATCCACTGTCTCGGCGAAGCTCGCGGCTATGCCGATATGGCGGGTGGCAGATTCTTTGGTCAGCGCATGTTCCCACGCATGGTCGCGGTTGCGACTGATGGTGCTGCCGACGCGCAGACCTTCCAAGGTATGCATCGCTTCGTTGGGATAGACGCGCCACAACGTGCCATCTTCGGTGTGCTGTTTGCGCTGTACCACGTTGGCTTGCAAGCCATGTACCACGCGTTTGTGCTGATAGTTGAGACCGTCGCTGTTGGCGAGGTCTTCATTGGCAGTCATCTCGAACCATTGGTCACCGAGCTGCGTGACGTGCCCCAGCTCTAGGCCGACAAAGGTCGGCGTGTCGAACGCGCCTATGTCGTCTTGGCGACCGTTGGCGAAGTAGTCGGTGGAGCCGCGATGGAAAGTCTTGTCTGGATCAGGGCTGAACAGCAGCGCGGTTTGGCCACTGGACGCCGCATGCAGGTCGGAGCGTTCCGCCAGTATCTCGTCCAGCAGCAAGCGATAGTGGCCAGTGATGTTCTTCACATAGCCCGCATCCTTGTA
>JAVHRA010000191.1:2056-9916 GCA_036171395.1 Gallionella sp.
ACGCACAGCGCACCGTGGATGAAGTGCTCGATGATGGTGTCAGCGGGAACTGCGGCGCGCACCTTGGCGATCTCGCTGATGGTCAGCTCGCGCGCTAGCACAAGCTGTGAGAATCCGACCTCTGAAAGGAAGCGCGCCTTCTCGGGCGTGCGGATGTCGCATTGCGTAGAAGCGTGTAGCGCGATAGGCGGCAGGTCTAGCTCTAACAACCCCATATCCTGCACGATCAGCGCATCCACGCCAGCGTTGTAGCAGTCATAAGCCAGTTGCCGTGCGGCATCCAGTTCGGCGTCGTGCAAGATGGTGTTGAGCGTGACGAAGATACGTGCGTGATAACGATGCGCGTATTCCACCAGCGCCGCGATGTCGCGCATCTCATTGCCGGCCTTGTCGCGAGCGCCAAAGGCTGGGCCGCCGATATAGACCGCATCCGCACCGTGCGAGATAGCATCCCTTCCGATGGCGGCGGTCTTGGCGGGGGCGAGCAGTTCTAAGGCGTCTGGATGCATGGTCGAGTACTAGGTTAGATGACGCCCACGGTCACGAGGGCGATGAATGCGGCGAACAAGGCGAAGTGGCTGATACCCTCGATGGCATTAGTTTCACCATCGTGCAGGTTGTTCATTACGGTGAGGAAGGTCAGCAGCAGCATGCCGCCTTGCACAGTTGTGAGCGCCATCACGATAGGCTCGCCACGATACAGGGCGATGGCTTCTATCACCGGCAGGGTGAGGAGCACAGTGGCTAGCGAAGCGCCCAGCGCGATGTTGATGGTGGTCTGCATGCGGTCTTGCTGTGCGGCCTTGAGCGCGGTGAGGATCTCGGGGCTGGCCGAGATCAGCGCGACCAAGACTGCTGGGATGGCCTTGGGCAGATCGCTACCGGCCAGTCCCGCGTCTAACAACACCGACAATACTTCCGAGAGCAGTCCGACCAGCACAATGGCGAACAGCATAAAGCCGATATGTAATGCATTGGGGCTGTGCGTCTCGTCATGTGCCTCTTCGTCGGAGTCAGACGAGTACTCGAAGAATTTGCGATGTTCCACGGTCTGCAGACGCAGAAAGCCCAGATACATGATGGCCATGATGCCTATGGAGAAAACGGAATAGAGCTGCCATTTATCATTGGGCACGAAGTCGGGCAAGAACATGCCGATGCCAATGGCGACCAGCAGCATGGCGATAAAGGAGTTAGCCGAATCGACGTTGTACTTGGAGCTGCCGTGCTTCATGCCGCCTACGATGGCCGCTAGTCCAAGGATGCCGTTGATGTCGAACATGATGGCGGCGAACACCGTATCGCGCGCCAGCGTGGGATTGGGTGCGCCGTTCAGCAGCACGACCAGTATCACGACCTCTACCGACACGGCGGCCAGAGTTAGTATCAGCGTGCCATACGGTTCGCCAAAACGTAGCGCTAGGATCTCGGCATGATGGGCGATGCGGAACGCTACCCCGATGATGGCGACCAGAATCACCAGCAATAAGCCCCACAACACGGCGCCACCGTGTTGCATCGCAACATGCTCTAAAGAATAACCCAGCCCCATAGTCCCTAGCGCCAGTGTGATGGGCATTTCTGCGCCTATGTATTTCAAGGTAGGTTTCATTTGCGTTGGTAGGTCACGTAGTGATAGTCGAACACTTCGGGTAATTCTTGATGATGTATTTCGCGGCCGGTCTCGCGCCATTCGCGCACATCTAAATAAGGGAAGTGTGCATCACCCTCGACGTTCTTCTGGATCTCGGTGAGATACAGCGTGTCGGCGAACGACATGGCCTGTCGGTAGATTTCCGCGCCGCCCACAATAAACGTCTGTGTGTCGTGTAAGCCGTGTGCCAGAGCATCCGGCAGCGAATGCGCCATGATGCAGCCAGGCAATTGCAGGTGCAGGTTATGCGTCACGACCACCGTGGTGCGGCCGGGTAGTACGCGCCCTATAGCCTCGAAGGTCTTGCGCCCCATGATGATGTGGTGCCCCATCGTCAATGCCTTGAAGCGTTGCAGGTCTTCGGGGCAACGCCAGGGCAGAGTGTTGTCTATGCCTATGGTGCGATTCTTGGCCATCGCAACGATGATGGCGATGCTGGACATTTTCATACCGCCACCTCGGCCTTGATGGCGGGGTGCGGGTCATAACCTTGCAGGGTGAAGTCCTCGAACTTGAAGCCCAGAATATCTGGCACTGCCGGATTGATGTGCATGGTCGGCAGGGCACGCGGTTCACGCGACAATTGCAGCGCGGTCTGCTCCATATGGTTGGAGTACAGATGCGCATCGCCCAGCGTATGGATGAAATCGCCGTACTGTAGGCCGCACACTTGCGCCATCATCATGGTGAGCAGCGCATAGCTGGCGATATTGAAGGGCACGCCAAGGAAGATGTCGGCACTGCGCTGGTACAACTGGCAGGACAACTTGCCGTCCGCCACATAAAACTGGAAGAAGGCGTGACAAGGTGCCAGCGCCATCTGGTCGAGTTCGCCGACATTCCAAGCCGAGACGATGATGCGGCGTGAATCGGGATTGTGTTTGAGTTGTTCTACCGCAATCTTGATCTGGTCGATGACGCGACCATCTTGCGCTGCCCAAGAGCGCCACTGCTTGCCGTATACCGGACCAAGGTCGCCGTTCTCATCCGCCCATTCGTCCCAGATGCGCACGCCGTGTTCCTTGAGATAGGCGATATTGGTGTCGCCCTGTAGGAACCACAGCAGTTCGTGGATGATGGATTTGAGATGACATTTCTTGGTGGTCACCAGCGGGAAACCTTGCGCGAGGTCGAAGCGCATCTGGTGGCCGAACACGCTGAGCGTGCCAGTGCCGGTGCGGTCGGATTTTTTCGTGCCGTGCGTTTGCACATGGCGCATCAAGTCTAGATATTGGCGCATGGTAAAGCGAACTTAAGTGTCTAATTTTTGAGGGCGCAATCCTAGCATAATCGGGCTACATCGGCCTTGTCGGGGCGACGTTCGATTGGCGCTCGGCGGAAGGATCGGAAAAGAAAAAGCCCGGCACTTGCGTGCCGGGCCTCTTTAACGATCTAGGTGAGCTTACGCTGCCTGGATGTTAGATGCTTGCTTGCCCTTAGGACCTTGAGTCACTTCGAAGGAAACCTTTTGGCCTTCTTGCAAAGATTTGAAACCACTCATGTTGATCGCTGAGAAGTGCGCGAACAAATCTTCGCTACCATCATCAGGAGTCACAAAACCGAAACCTTTTGCATCATTGAACCACTTAACTGTACCTGTTGCCATGTCATTACTTCCTTATGAAAAATGCGGAAAACGTTTCCGCGAAATTATTTGAAACAAAGATTGCTCATGGCGAAACCAGGACTGCAAACGCTTAGTATCAAATAACAGGCAGCCTTGTACCCTTATAGTGCTATCAGCGTCAATGTATTTGATTGTCTGACTATCGGGTAAGGCCGACAGTGGCTCGTCAATCAAGCGTGTTATGTTGCGCCATCTATTTGAAAGTAAACTCTATTAGTAATGTACTCGGGTAATAAATCAGCGTTACATGATATGAAAAATAGTTATTCGAAACGGAAGCTATAAGTCACATCTATCGCGTTCTCGAAGCCGGCTTGGGTGACGAGATTGATGCGTGGCGAGAGTGTGTAAGTGAGTTTGGTTACCCCCGCCGTTGCGGTTACGCCCTGTTCATAGCTCAGGTAAGCGCGCGCCGAAAGACGTTTACCCACCACCGCAATTTGGTTGCTCAACGGGTCGGCTGCGTTGCTGGTTTGTGTCGTCATGCCGGTGGTTGCGGTGTTGGCGCGCAAGGTCAGTTGATCTATGCCCATCGATTGCTTGAGCTGCCCTGTGACGCCACCCGAGCCCCCGCTCCCCACCACACCTTCCGCTGCCGCAAGCAACAGCGATAGGTCGGTACCGCTGGCATCGGGTGGACGCCCTAGCACGATCCAAGACAACTTTTCGGTATCGGGCACGGTGGGCGTGGACACTAGTTGCACGATGGGATGCAACGCCGTGCCGGTGACCGTCACGCCTGCTTCCACGCTGAGTCCTTTGCGCACCGCCAAGATATTCAGGCCGGGATCATAGATAGGGCCATTGAAGTTCACGATACCGCGCTCTACGGTCAGGCTCTGCCCATAAGCATCAAAGCTGGCATCGCGGGTGCTGATTGCGCCGGTGACGCGCAACGCTTGTCCGGGAGATTGTTGTGCAGTTAACTTGCCGGCCAGTCTGGTTTCCAGGCCAGAAGCGCGCAGGAAAAAATGCTCACCCAAGTCCAAGCTGGCATCCACCGAGATGCGCGTGTTCTGGCGTTTGGGATTGGGGCGTCCCACCAACACCACATCTTCGGAGAGTTGTGGTCGGTTGCCCCCCACCGGACGGATCAGACCTGCATCAGTGGTGATATTGCCACTCAGGCTCAGAGTCTCATCCTTGAGCCGTGCGCGCCCGTTACCTGAAGCGATAATCCAGCGGTCTTTGCGCTGCGTCAGTGGGACTTGATAAGCGCTGATCTCCAGATCGCTGTCGTTACCATTCAGATCGATGTTGCCGGTCGCATGCAGCGCGCCCGGCGTGTTAGAGACATTCACGCCGGTGAGCAGTGTGTCGCGCGGTGGCGCATCGTGTGGTGCCATAAAGACCAGCTCTTCGAGATGCAAAGTTTGTTTGTCGAAACTGGCGTTGAGGCGTCCCTGTTCCAGTCGCACCCCTTGATCGAGCAGCGCGAAGGACAGTGCCTCGCCCTGCAGTTTGCCCAACAGGCGCGGGGCAGCCACGCTGCCAGTGAGTTCGGCATCTAAATTGATATGGCCGCCGGTCTTGATCTCACCTTCGATGGCCGCGCCTATCCAGCTCAAGTCTTTGGCCGCGATATGTAACTGTCCGCTTAAGGGTGAGGTGCCGGGAATTAACCAGTGCTTGCCGTTGCTGCTTTGTGTGGTGTTGAGGTGCGCTTGTAACTCGCCCAAGCGGGTACCGCTCGCGTCCAGTGTGGCGCTGATCTTGCCGGGTGTGGCATGCGCGTTGAACTGTAGTTTTTCCAAGCCCAATGCAGTGGGAGGCGAACTTGCAAGAATCAAATCGCCGCGCTCGCGGTGCAGGTCGATGTCGCCGCTCAGTTGCACACCGGATTGCACCTCCCAAGCGCCCCCTAGACGCAGTGCTTGTAGCTCAGCGCCAAGGTCATCTGCCAACCTGCCCATACGCAAGCCGATATCGCTGAATTTGCCGCGACTGCGCCATTGCTGCGGTGTCCATTCCAGTGTGTCGAGGGCGAGTTGGCCGCCCGCCAGTTTGAACTCGGCTACACCTAGTTTGATGTTTTGCGGGGCGATGCTCAGTGGCGCGGCTTGTAGTAAGTGGGCGTTAAGTCGCCCCGACGTTTCTAGGGCAGTGAGGTTGCCCTGCCAATGGTCTGTCTGCCAGCCGCCCTGTGCGCGCAGTTGCAGTTGGTCTGCGCCGTTTCCTGTTACTTGCAGCTGTACTTGATGATCGCTGAGCGGACCGTTCACTGTGAGGTGCGCCTGTTGCAGCCAGAGGCGCGTCGGATCACTCAATTCGCCTGCTTGCAGGTTCACTGCCAGCTCTGCGCCGTGCAGACTGGCCGAGGCACTTAGGCTTTCCAGGCGATAGCTGTTTGGCAGGGTGAGTTGTTGCACTTCGGCGAGCAGTGTCGCGTCGGGGCTGGCAGGGTCTCCGGCGAGACTCGCATGCAGCTGCACGGCACCGCCGTAACCCGCGCCCAGTTGCGCCAGTGCTGGGGCGAGCAGATCGAGACGCAGCAGATCGCTGGATGTGCCGTAGCTCCCGTTCAGATCGAGTTGGTTGTCACCGACCCTGAAGGTCAGGGCCACTTTGCTGTGACCGGTAGCGCTGTATTCGGCATGGCCTGTGCCGCTCAGCGCATGCTGCGCCAGATGACTGTTGGCGATGGACAGATCTAATATACCGTTGGCTTGTGGGCGCAGGGCACCGCTGCTCGCGAGGGTTGCATTCAGTTCGGAATGGGGGGCGTGCGGTATGAAGGCGGCGACATCGAAATGTTGCAACCGACCGCTAAATTTATACGGCTGTAGACCGCTCAGCAGCAACTCGCCCGTGCCACTCACTTCAGCCTGTGCGCTGGCCAAGCGGAGTTGTTGCAGTTCCAGTTTATCTTTCGTTCTTTGCAATTCGCCGCTGAGCTGCAAGGTGCCGTCCCGCAAGCTGATGCTGGCATGTTGATCCCGTTCGTTACCGCTGATCTTGAGGCTGCCGTTCAGATGTGCGCTGCGCAAACGGCTGTCCAACGCGGCGGGGTTCAGCGCGATCACACGCAAGTCGGCAACGCCATGGTCGCGCTGCCAGTCTAGGTTGCCACTGATCGAGGCTGCGCCCCGCAGTTTGAGCAGCAACTCATCGCAGCGCAGCGCATCGGCTGATACCGCAAGTCGCGTGCTGGCATCGAGCAGCGGTAAGCCGCCTTGATCCAAAGTGGACGGACTGTCGTTGTGTAACTGCACTGTGCCAGCTAATAACTGAGTAGCCGAGCCTAGCAGGGTGGCGCGCAGCTGAAGTTTGGCTTGGGGGGCAGCTGCTGCGAAGGCGTGCGGATTCAGACCGCTGACCTGTAGGTTCAACGCTTGCAGCGGCACCAGCGAGAGCGGCGCGATGCGGGCTTGCGCGGTGCCGTCTAGTCCCGCACCTTCACCCCGGGCTGCGACATCGAAGCCGCTTAGGTCACCATTGGCGATGATATGCACATGGGCTTTTTCATCGTAGTCAGCCAGCTCTTCGATACTGGATAAATCGGCTTGCGCTTGCAGCACATAGGGGTGTGTAGCCTGCATCACGCCGGACGCACGTATCTGGCCGTAATCCAACCTGCCTTGCAAATCGTGCAGCTCATATTGCTGGCCATCACTACTCAAGGTCGCATCCACGTTGCGCGCCGAGAAATACGGGGCATGTTCGCCCACGAAGCTCAGCTGCAAACTATCCAGATGCAGGCCGGAGAGCACAATCGTCAGCGGCAGACGTAAATCTGCTGGCATGGGTGTTGCGCTGTGGCTGTGCGGCGAGGTGACGAGTAATTCGCCTGCACGCACTTCGATCAACTCCAGTCTGCCATGCAGCAGCGCGCTGGGATGCCAGTCCAGTTGCACATCACGCAGGCTGAGCGTGGTCTGGCCATTCTGTAAGTGGAGTGACTGTAGCCGTATCGGACCGATCAGGCGGCCTTGCAATCCTTGGTAGTCCAACTTGGCTTTGCTGCTCTGCGATAGCGCCGCGACCAGCCATTGCAGACCGGCGTTGCTGGTCAGTACCCAGCTGCCCGAAGCGGTCACGATCATGCTGACGATCAGGAGCAATTTCGGCCAATGCTGGAAGCGTGGCTGACGCAGTAGCTTGGGCATCAGAACACCACCGCGATGGAGACGTGCACATGCATGGACTGAGTTTTTTGGTTCTGTGCCAAATCCAGTGCCAAGGGGCCGGCCGGACTACGCCAGCGCAAGCCCAAGCCCGCACCACTGGACAGATATAAGTTCTTCATATTTTCGGCGGCACCACCGCTGTCGACAAAGGTTGCTACGCCCCAATCGCCAGCAAACCAATGCGTATATTCAAGACTGCCCACCAGCAGCGCACGGCCACCCACTATGGCCGTACCTTCTGCCACGCCCAGACTTTGGTAGCCGTAGCCGCGCACCGATTGCGCACCACCGGCACGGAACAGATACTCCTGCGGGATGCCCAGCCGTGAGGTGGCCGAGGTGTAACCGACCTCGCCGCGTACCGAGACCACATCGCGCGCGCTGATCGGGTACCAAAATTGTTGGCGCACGTAGCTGCGCACAAAGTCTTTGTCCGAAAGGAACTTCTGACT
>JAVHRA010000192.1:0-2036 GCA_036171395.1 Gallionella sp.
AATGAGTAAAAAAGACTATTACGAAACGCTGGGCGTGAACCGCGATGCGTCCGAGGATGAGCTGAAAAAAGCCTATCGCAAGATGGCGATGAAGTATCACCCTGACCGCAATCCCGACAACCCCGCTGCCGAGGCACATTTCAAAGAAGCCAAGGAAGCCTACGAGACCCTGAGCGATGCGCAGAAGCGTGCCGCTTACGATCAATATGGCCACGCGGCATTCGAGGCGGGTGGCATGGGCGGCGGCAATCCATTCGGCGGCGGTGCGGGCGCACAAGGCTTCGACTTCTCCGACATCTTCGGCGACATCTTCGGTGGTGGTCGTGGTGGTGGTGGCGGGCGCAGCAGCGCGCAACGCGGCTCCGATTTGAGTTACACCATGCAAATTACCCTTGAAGAGGCTGCGCGTGGTGCGGATAAAAAAATTCGTATTCCACTAATGGAAGAATGCGAACCATGTCATGGTTCAGGTGCGAAGGCGGGTACGTCAGCGACCACCTGCACCACCTGTGGCGGACATGGTCAAGTGCGCATGCAGCAAGGTTTCTTCTCGGTGCAACAAGCCTGTCCGCGCTGCCACGGCACGGGCAAGATGATCGCCTCGCCATGCAAAATTTGCCAAGGTGTAGGTAAAGTTAAAACTACTCAAGAACAGGAAATAAAAATCCCTGCGGGCATCGCAGAAGGCATGCGTATTCGTCATTCCGGCTTGGGCGAATCAGGCAGTCGTGGTGGGCCGCGTGGCGATTTATTTATCGAAGTACACATCAAACCCCACGCGGTATTCCAACGTGATGGCGACGACCTGCATTGTGAGATGCCGATCAGTTTTTCCACTGCGGCACTGGGTGGCGAGATTGATATCCCCACGCTGGATGGCAAAGCCAGCATCAAAATCCCTGCTGAAACACAGAGCGGCAAGCAGTTCCGCCTGCGCGGCAAGGGCATCAAGGGCGTGCGCAGCTCCACCCACGGCGACCTGCATTGCCATGTGATCGTGGAGACGCCGGTAAACCTGACTGACAAGCAGAAGGAGTTGCTGCGCGAGTTTGAGGCCATCAACGACAAAGACAACGAGCGCCATAACCCGCGTGCGAAGTCCTGGATGGACAAAGTGAAGGATTTCTTCGCCGAGTAAATCCCGTCACCTGTCCCAATAAAAAACGCCCTGTCACGGGCGTTTTTTATTGGTACTCCGCGCTAAGGTGCTTCATCAGGCAGACTTCCAAACCTCCCACCATTTTTTTGAATCGGACATACGCGCGAACTCTGCATTGGCCTCCAGTTCCCAAGAAGCAACCGAGAATCCGGCCTTCTGCAAGGCCTCGCTGTACTTACTATCTACACCTTGGATATGTTCTTTGAGCCAGCTTTTCAAAAAACTCAGCATCTCAAAGTAAATCGGCCTCTCTTCCACCATGTGCTTTTTGCATAACTGATCCAACTCTCCCAACAGCTTCTTGTGTTCAGCGATATGGGGCAGCAAGTCTTTGTATTTGGCTTGGCTCATCAGACGTTCCTCAAGCGCGAAATGCGTCTGTGTGTAATTGACCAAGGCATCCAATATTCCCGCGATGACTTTGTCACCCTCCCGCTTGGAAACTGCGACAAACAGGCGATTGAGAATTCTGACCAACTCCTGATGCTGCTCATCGATCGCTTTTATATTGACGCTGTATTTTTCAGACCATGCGAAGAAAACACCTGTGACAGACATAAGCACCTCCGTAGATAAGTTAAGCCCTTGCCTAAATAGAAGTTCGGCAACGACCACACACTGACCTCCTAACAACTCAGAAGATCGATTCCAACGGCATGAGGGAAGTTGTGGGCCGGACTAAGGAGAACTCCCGAGTCGCAGTCCCGCTACCATAGTTACCCTTAGGCCGGAGACTTTGCGTCCATACTTTTCAGTATGTTTGCCAAGTGCGCGGATGCTAACCCACAATAATAGTAGGGGCAAATGTAATATCGTTTTCACCCCCTCCGCAGCACCATGCGCGTTCTCGAATGCAATAAAAAACGCCCTATCTCTA
>JAVHRA010000193.1:0-2031 GCA_036171395.1 Gallionella sp.
GCTGAGTTTCTTCAATTCGCTGAGCGGCAAGGGTTCGGCTGAGGTGAGTATGGCTGCTTCCAACACCAACTTGAACTGGTCTCTATTCATCTTGCCGTCGAATAAGTCGGTGCGTATCGCGGCCACCTCTACAACAGGCTCACTCGTCATTGATGGCTCGATTGGTTCGGACATAAATGCTCCCAAAGGTTTCGTTTTGTTGGATCTCGACCAGATACTCCTTGGCTAATTCGAGTACGGCAATAAAGGTCACCACCAATTTAGGCAGGCCGTCATCCAGATCGAACAGTGCTTCGAACTCGACATACTCGCCGCTCTTCAGGCAGCGCAACACATGCGTCATCTGCTCGCGCACCGAGAGTTGCTCACGGCGTATGGTGTGATGCTTGTTGAGCTTGGCGCGCGTCAGCAGCCCCAACCAGGCTTGTTTCAAATCATCCACACTCACCTGCGGCAAACGTTCAGCTACGGTATTCTCGATCAGCACCTGCACAATCTCAAAGTCGCGCTCCGCCTGCGGCAACTCGTTGAGTTGCTGCGCGGCCAGCTTCATCTGCTCGTATTCCATCAGCCTACGCATCAGCTCCGCACGCGGGTCTGCTATACCGTCGTCATCCTGCTTGGCGATTTTGGGCAACAACATGCGCGACTTAATTTCGATCAGCACCGCTGCCATGAGCAGATACTCCGCCGCCAACTCCATGCGGTTGCTTTGCATCAACTCGATATAACCCATGTACTGGCGAGTCAGCTCCGCCATCGGGATGTCCAACACATCGAGGTTGTGTTTACGGATCAAATACAACAGCAGATCGAGTGGCCCCTGAAAAGTCTCCAACACCAACTCCAGCGCATCCGGCGGGATATACAAATCCAGCGGCAACTCCAGCACGGGTTCGCCGTGGATGCGTGCGAATGGAATTAACTGGAGTTGGCTGTCGCTCATACTTTAGGAGTAGCTCAGTCCCATCGCCTCGCGCACATCGCGCATGGTTTCCGAGGCCAGCTTGCGTGCCTTCTCGCAGCCATCGGAGATGATGTTGCGTACTAGGGTCGGATCATCCAGGTAGAGTTGCGCACGTTCGCGCATCGGACGCTGTTCTTCCAATACCGCCTCGATCACGGGTTGTTTGCATTCTATGCAACCGATCCCGGCACTCTTGCAACCTTGCATCGCCCAGTCTTTGATACCTTCGTTGGAATACACCTGATGCAAGGCCCACACTGGGCAACGCTCGGGATTACCTGCATCGGTACGGCGGATACGAGCCGGGTCGGTAGGCATAGTGCGGATTTTCTTGGTCACGCTGGCTTCGTCTTCGCGCAAGCTGATGGTGTTGTTGTACGACTTCGACATCTTCTGTCCATCCAGCCCCGGCATCTTAGATGCCGCTGTCAGCATGGCTTGCGGCTCGGACAGGATCATCTTGCCACCGCCTTCCAGATAGCCGAACAAGCGCTCACGATCACCGTGGCTCAAACTCTGCTGTTCATCCAACAAGGACTTCGCCGCTTCCAACGCTTCGTCATCGCCCTGCTCCTGATAACGCACACGCAACTCGGCATACAGCTTGGCCTTCTTGCTGCCTAACTTCTTCACAGCGGATTCTGCCTTCTCCGCAAAACCAATTTCACGTCCGTAGATATGATTGAAACGGCGTGCAATTTCGCGGGTGAATTCGATGTGCGGCACTTGATCCTCACCCACCGGCACTTGCGTGGCGCGGTAAATCAGAATATCCGCGCTTTGCAGCAGTGGATAGCCGAGAAAACCGTAGGTACTCAAATCTTTGCCGGACAACTTTTCCTGCTGATCTTTATAGGTTGGCATACGTTCCAGCCAGCCTAGCGGCGTAATCATGGACAAGAGCAGATGCAGCTCTGCGTGTTCCGGCACTTTGGATTGAATGAATAAGGTGGCATGCGCCGGATCGACCCCCGCCGCCAACCAATCCACCACCATGTCCCACACCGATTGCTCGATCACTTGTGGCGTATCGTAGTGGGTAGTCAATGCATGCCAGTCGGCGA
>JAVHRA010000194.1:0-2027 GCA_036171395.1 Gallionella sp.
GCACGATCTCGCGACTGGTCGTACCACGCACGATGGAGTCGTCCACCAGCAGCACGTTCTTGCCTTTGAATTCCACGCCGATGGCATTAAGTTTCTGGCGCACCGATTTCTTGCGCATCGCCTGACCGGGCATGATGAAAGTGCGGCCTATATAGCGATTCTTAACGAAGCCTTCACGGAAACGGATGTTGAGATGATTCGCCAACTGCAAAGCACTGGGGCGGCTGGAATCGGGGATGGGGATAACCACGTCGATCTGCACATTCGCCCACTCGCGCTTAAGCTTTTCGGCCAAATACTCGCCCATATACAAGCGTGTCTCATAGACCGAAACCCCATCGATGACCGAATCAGGGCGGGCGAAATAGACGTATTCAAAGATGCAGGAATTCAGTTTGGCTTTATCGCTGCACAGCTTGCTTTGCATCTTGCCGTTGAAGTCGATGAACACCGCTTCGCCAGGCGCGATGTCACGCAGAAAGGTGAAGCCCAGTGTATCCAAGGCCACGCTTTCAGAGGCGACCAGATACTCGCGGCCCTGCGCAGTCTCATTCACGCCCACCACCAACGGACGGATGCCGTAAATGTCGCGGAATGCCACCAAACCATAACCTGCAATCATCGCCACCACCGCGTAAGCACCGCGACAACGCCGATGCACACCGGCTACCGCAGCGAAGATGGCTGCCGCATCCAGACGCACGCCCTTGGACTTGGCCTGCAACTCATGCGCAAACACGTTGAGCAGAACCTCCGAGTCGGAATTGGTATTCACATGGCGCAGGTCATCGACGAACAACTGTTTCTGCAACTCTTCGGTATTAGTCAGATTGCCGTTATGACCGAGCACGATACCGAACGGGGAATTGACATAGAAAGGTTGAGCTTCGTTGTGGTCCACCGCCGAACCGGCTGTCGGGTAGCGCACATGGGCGATACCGGCATTGCCGGTGAGCGCGCGCATATTGCGCGTGCGGAACACGTCGCGCACCATGCCGTTGCCTTTATGCAGATGGAAGGTACGTCCGTCCAGAGTCGCGATGCCGGCAGCATCCTGACCACGATGCTGCAACACTTGCAAGCCATCGTATAACAACTGATTCGCCGGTGTCTGAGACACCACTCCGAGAATGCCACACATAATCTCTATCCCAAATAATGAAACTTAAAAATCAATTCTTGACGCGATACGCGATACGCTGCGCGATTTCGTCAGGCAACCAGAGTTTAGCCTTGAGCGCTATCGCTTCCGCCGTGCTGCTGTACTTGGCTTCGCGCCAGAAGCGCTGCTCGGGAAGATGGGTCAGCCCCGCCGCCCATATCAACGCAATCACCACCAGCACACCGCGCAATACACCGAACACTGCCCCCAACATGCCATCAACCAAACCCAGCCCCACCGCCTTGCCTAGTTTGGAAAACAGCCAGGCCAATATCGCCCAAAGTACCAGCACCGCAACAAACACCACCACATACGAAACCATCACTCGGGTCTGCTCGGTAGCGATGGGTATAGCTGTTGCCAACTGCGGAGCGACATAGCGACTCACCAGAAACGCCAGCGGCCAGCCGAGGATGGATAACACTTCGTAAACCGCCCCCCGCCACAGCCCTATCAAGACCGAGATCGACACAATGCCGATCAAAGCGTAATCAAACTCCGTCATTTAGCACTCGTCACCACCGGATGCAGTCCATGCTTCTCCAACAACACGCGTACTTTCTCCGCTTTATCACGTTCGACATAAGGGCCGACGCGCACACGTATGGTATGCCCGGCTTTTTCGGTATAAGCCTTGAACCCCCAAGCTTTCAATTGGGCCAACTCATGCTTGGCAGTATCGGCGCTGCTATAGGCACCGACTTGAGCGACGAAACCGCCTTCATCAGGCGTCGTTTTGGCGGGCGCGACCTTGGTGGCAGGAGCTGTTTTGCTTACGGGTGGCGCAGGCTTAGTCGGCTCTGCTTTCTTAATGGGTGCAGGTGCGGCTTGCGCAACAACGGGTGCAGCTTTTACTGGTGCCACT
>JAVHRA010000195.1:0-2025 GCA_036171395.1 Gallionella sp.
CTACGAAATGGTCGGCTGGGTCGCTCCGGCGTTATTGTGTCTGCTGCGCTTTGGTCAGGGCATAGGCTTGGGCGGTGAGTGGGGGGGCGCGGCTTTGCTGGCTGCCGAATATGCTCCGGCAGGTCGACGCGGTTGGTTCGGTATGTTCCCGCAACTCGGGCCACCAGTCGGTTTTTTGCTCGCCGTCGGAAGCTTCCTGTTATTGGCGAACACGCTAGATGACGCGCAGTTCCGCGCCTGGGGCTGGCGCATCCCGTTCCTGGCCAGTGCGGCACTGGTCATGGTCGGTCTCTACGTGCGCCTCAAGCTCACCGAGACGCCGGTGTTCGCTCAAGCACTAAAAGAACATCAAGCTACCAAGCTGCCCCTGCTAGAACTATTCACCCATCACAGCAAACCCTTATTGTTGGGCGCGTTGGCGATGGTGGTGTGTTATGCGCTGTTCTATATCAGCACAGTGTTTTCGCTTAGTTACGGGGTGAGCAAACTAGGCATAACGCGCACGCAGTTCCTATCCATACTGTGCGTCGCCATCATATTCATGGCCGCCGCCACGCCGCTCGCCGCATGGGCGGGCGACCGCTATGGCCGTCGTCCGGTGTTGCTACTGGCAGGCGGAGCTGCCGCACTCAGTGGCTTCTTGCTCGCCCCCATGCTGGGCAGCGGTTCGCTGTGGCAAATCACCGCCTTCTTGAGTATCGCGCTGTTCCTGATGGGTGCGACCTTCGCACCGATGGGCGCACTACTGCCGGAACTCTTCCCCACCGCAGTGCGCTATACCGGCGCCGGTACGGCCTATAACTTGGGCGGGATATTAGGCGCATCGCTGGCCCCCTATATCGCGCAGCAATTAGTGCTACATGGCGGCCTCGCTTGGGTGGGCGGCTATATCACCGTCGCGGCGTTGATTAGCGTAGCAGCGGTAGCGGCGATGCACGAAACGCGCGATCAGGAACTGTCATGAGCACTCTCCCCCGCGCCATTTTTCTGATGGGCCCCACGGCTTCCGGCAAAACTGGAGTCGCGGTGGAGTTGTTGCAACGCATGGATGTGGAACTCATCAGCGTCGATTCCGCATTGGTGTATCGCGACATGAACATAGGCACAGCCAAACCGGATGCCGAGACGTTGCAGCGCGCGCCGCACCATCTCATCGACATCATCGATCCGACCGAGAGCTACTCCGCCGCCGCCTTCCGCAGCGATGCCTTGCGCCTGATGGCCGACATCACCGCGCGCGGCAAGATACCGCTGCTGGTTGGTGGCACGATGCTTTACTTCAGCGCCTTGCAGAATGGCTTGAGCGATTTGCCCGTGGCCAACCCCGCAGTGCGGGCTGAACTAGACATCATGATCGCCGATCACGGCATCGCAAAGTTGCACGAGCAGCTCGCCAACGTCGATGCCGAAACAGCTGCGCGTCTCGCGCCCAACGATACACAGCGCATTCAACGCGCCATGGAGGTGTATCTGCTCACCGGCACGCCGATGTCGGAACTGCTCAAGAAAAAAACCGATCACATGCTGCCTTATCACGTCACCAACATCGCATTGCTGCCCAGCGACCGCGCTATATTGCACAGCCGCATCGCAACGCGTTTCAAGCAGATGTTGGAACAGGGATTGGTGGATGAGGTGCGCAGCTTGCGCAAGAAATACGCATTGCAACCCGAGTTACCGTCGATGCGCTGCGTAGGTTATCGCCAAGCCTGGCAATACTTGGATGGCGAGATAGACGCGACACAGTTATACGACACCGGCGTGGCAGCCACGCGCCAACTGGCCAAGCGCCAACTCACTTGGCTGCGCTCCACACCTGATGTGACCAACATCGATTGCCTGACCGACGACCTGACAGGGCAGGTCGAAGCCATCATCAACGCTGCGTCGATCGACTCAGCGCGATAGTCGGATTCACCTCGCGGCGCAATATCTTGCCGTTCTTAGTACGCGGAAAATCTTGCGCGATATAAACCGTCTTGGGCGCCTTGTAGGCTGCTAGATGCTGGCGGCCAAAGGCCAATA
>JAVHRA010000196.1:0-2022 GCA_036171395.1 Gallionella sp.
GTGGCCATTATCATCATCGTATTTCTACCCTTGATGACCTTGCAGGGACTGGAAGGTAAGCTGTTTATTCCGGTCGCGCTTACCATCGTGTTTGCGTTAGCCGGTTCCTTGCTGTTGTCGTTGACCATCGTACCTATGCTGGCGTCTTTTTTGCTCAAAGAAGGCGACCATGGCGAACCTTGGTTGGTACGCAAGGCGATGGCGCTTTATGTGCCGATGTTGCAACGCGCCTTGCTCAAAGAAAAGGTCGTGATTACTGCTGCGCTAACGATGTTGCTGCTGGCCGGTGGTATCTACACACTGATTGGCAAAGCCTTCATGCCGGAGATGGATGAAGGCGACCTGATCATGCAGGTCTCTAAGTTGCCGTCGATCAGCTTGGCTAAAAGTGCCGAGATGGATACGCGCATCCAGCAAGCCATCCTCAAGGCCGTTCCCGACATCAAAGGTATCGTGGCGCGGGCGGGTGCGGATGAACTGGGGTTGGATCCGATGGGTTTGAACGAGACCGATACTTTTCTGGTGCTGAGGCCGCAACAGGAGTGGATTAGCAAGGACAAGGCTGAAGTGGTGGATAGGGTACGCAAAGTTATGGCCGATTTTCCCGGGGTCGAGTTTAGTTTCACTCAACCCATCTCCATGCGTGTATCTGAGATGTTGACGGGTGCGCGTGGCGACATCGCCATCAAGATCTTTGGCAGCAACCTCCCCAAGCTCAACGAGACTGCTGAGCAGATGGTAAAAGTATTGGAGGGCATCAAGGGGAGTGAAGATGTATTCACGGTAAAGAATAGTGGTGTGCAGTATTACCGCGTGGTGATAGACCGATTGGCCGCAGGGCGTTTGGGTTTGAGCGTCGATGACATCAGCAACACGCTGCGCAGTCAGATTGAGGGGCAAAACCTAGGCATGGTCATTGAAGAAGGCAGACGCACGCCGATGATCATGCGCGGCGAAATCGACGTGCAGCAATCGCCGGCTTTGTTCGCAGCCCTGACCCTGCCATTGGCGAACGGACAGAATGTGCCGTTATCGGTAGTGGCCAGTCTGGAGCGTGTAGATGGACCGGTAAAAGTCGATCGAGAAAACGGCCAACGTATGGTCGTGGTGCAAAGCAATGTACGCGGTCGTGACTTGGTTGGTTTTGTTGATGAGGCTAAGGCCGCAGTGGCTGCACAGATCAAGCTGCCGGAAGGCTATCGCCTCACTTGGGGCGGGCAATTCGAAAACCAACAACGCGCTGCGGCTCGTTTGGCCGTAGTAGTGCCGATTGCACTGGGCATGATCTTCATGCTGTTGTTCGCCACCTTTGGTTCGGTGCGGCAGGCCGCGCTGGTGTTGACCAACATCCCCTTTGCCCTGATAGGCGGGGTGGTGGCACTGTGGCTGAGTGGGGAATATATGTCGGTGCCCGCCTCGGTAGGCTTCATTGCCCTGCTCGGTATCGCAGTACTCAACGGGGTCGTGATGGTGTCTTACTTCAATCAACTCCATGCCGAAGGCATGAGCATCGCTGATGTGGTATTCGAAGGTGCCAAGCGCAGATTGAGGCCAGTATTGATGACGGCAAGTATTACTGCATTCGGTCTGCTGCCGGTATTGTTCGCGACTGGGCCAGGCTCTGAGATACAGAAACCGTTGGCAGTGGTGGTAACCGGTGGACTGATTAGTTCGACTTTGTTGACCCTCATCATGCTGCCTATCCTGTACCGTAGATTTGGCATAGCGCCAGTGGAGAAATCGCATGTCTGAAATGAATTGTTGCCTGACATTAGTTTGTCACCGCTCCTTGGAAGAGCGATTGGTGGATCATCTGCTGGAACATCCGCAATGGGTACGAGGCTTTTCTCTGTCCCGTATCGAAGGGGGGAGCCAAAAGGAAAAATTACCCAGCATGTTGGAGCAAGTGCGCGGTCGTTCGCAGCGCGTGCAAATCATCACGGTGATGAATCTGGAGGATGCTCAAGCGCTGATCGCGCATTTGAAAAGTGCAGAGGCTAATTCTGAAATCGCCTATTGGAT
>JAVHRA010000197.1:0-2020 GCA_036171395.1 Gallionella sp.
TGCTCGCCGATGGTCGCGCCAACATGCTGGATGTTGCGATGAAGTGCGGCTATGAATCTGAAGCCGCATTTCGCAAAGCGTTCAAGCGCATCGTCGGTGTGCCACCAGGGCAAATACGACCAAAAAGTTAAATCTTCCGCCCTCAGTCGCGCAAATTACTGAACACATAATCATGTTGTTTTTGCGGTTCATGGCATCCAAAACACGCGCTGGCGGCATTTGAACCTACCGCGCGATCCGTTTTTGAATCGCCCTTGAAGCCCTCAAACCCCCATCCACCTGTCGCCGCATAACGCTTGCTGTCCTTGTGCATCACACCCACCACTTTGCGCTTGCCTTCGACTAACGCATTGCCGCCGTCATTCGCTTCCAGTAAATCAAATACGATCACCGAGCCATCGGCAAACTTTCCTTTGGCATAACCTCTCTGCGCTTTTTTATTTGCATAGAGATGGTGGATGCCACCAAACGCATCGTGCAAAGCATGACCGGGACTGATCACCATGCTTTTCACATGATGCCAATCGCGGTATCCATTGGGGTAAGGCACATCTTGTGCAAGTGCATTGGAAGACAAGGCAAGCAAGCTACCCAGTAAGCTCATTTTCAAGAATGTTTTCATGGTGTTCTCCTCAAGTTGTAATTAACGGGAACTCAATGTAGCCTAGTCACGACGCTCGCAATAGCGGGCACAAAACGGTAACTCACTTACTTTCTGGTCTATCTTGCTGATGAAAAAAGAAATAAATATTTTGGATATTGCGCACCCAACGGTCGGGCAAATGATGGAAAGCGTGGTGGGCTGCAAGTGGTCGTTAAGCGTGATTGATTCAATTCGTAACGGGGTAAGCCGTCCGGGAAAAATGGAACACGCGATAGACGGGTTGTCTGCCAAGGTGCTGAACGAGAGACTGCGTAAGTTGTTGCACTTTGGTGTGATTGAGAAGCGCGTGTTTGCGGAAACGCCGCCGCGTGTTGAATACCACCTGACAGAATTTGGCTCTCGTTTTGTTGCAATACTGGATTCAATTCACGCACTGCAGAATGAATTTCCTCACGAAATGTAGGCCGCATCACTGTTTGTATGCCTAATGGTCCGTCACACGTATTGCGATGTCCCGGTTAATCGCCCCATTAAGTGTCTGGACGTTCGGACATAAATCACCGACTTGCAGTCATGGAGCGCAACGCTCCGATTCCTGACAATGAGTTCCAGCAACAATCAAGTTGCCCAACCATTTCAGGAGATCGTCATGAGCACATTCAAACTACATACCCTCGATACCGCACCCGCCGGAGCGCTGCCCATCCTTGAGGCAGCAAAGAATGGTTTGGGATTTATTCCAAATCTCTATGCACATCTTGCTGAAGCACCTAATGCACTGAGTGCCTATAAACAACTCGGGGCATTACTCGAGCAAAGCGCACTAACCCCTGAAGAACAGCAGATTGTATTGATCTCGACTAGCATCGAAAACCGCTGCGAATACTGCGTGGCGGCCCACTCTTTCTTAGCTCGTAATCTGGTTAAGGTAGACAGCCAGCGTGTCGATGCACTGCGAGGACAAAGTTGCCTGCAAGACCAAAAGTTGAATGCGCTGGTCGCTTTCACACGTGCAGTTGTGCGTGAGCGCGGCTGGGTCGCGGGTGGAAAAGAATTGAGTGATTTCTATGCCTCTGGATACACCAAACAGAACGCGCTAGAAGTGGTACTCGGGGTAACAATGAAAACGTTGAGCAACTATACCAATCACCTAACCGATACCCCCTTAGATGCCGCATTCGCCAGCGAAGCTTGGCAGGCTCCTGATGAGTACGCATGCTGCAATAAAGCTGCGTAAGTAAAATAAGGTTCATCAGACTTTCCCGTGGGTAACCTGAGCCGGATACAGATCAAGCCCGCCGCAATGGAAGTAGATGGCGATCTTGAAATGGTCACGATTCCTGAATGACCTTCCCCCGATAAATCGTCTTCCAAGGGTGACGTAGAATTAACGTTACTTTTGAAAGGAAGAAGATG
>JAVHRA010000198.1:0-8897 GCA_036171395.1 Gallionella sp.
GAGCGTTGCGCGGTAATCATGTTGACCAATTCGGCGGTCAGATCGACGTTGGAATCTTCCACCGAGCCGGACTGCAATACCCCCAGACTGGATGAGCCGGGCACACCCACCAGCGGAATGCCGGAGGTGACGCTCTCTGCCCATTGGTTGTTACCCATAGGCACTAAACCTTGTGCGTTGCTGAAATTTGCCAGCACCACTTGTCCCATAGGCTTGGTCTGACCATTGGAATAACGACCGATGATGATGCCGTCCGCGCCGGTGCTGAAACCGCTTAATTGACCAGTGGTATAACCATCTTGGGTCAACGAGTTCACGCCGAAGTTGCTACCGTATTGCGACGTGGTGGCAAAGTTGAAGCTGAGCGTCTGCGCCGCTCCGCCCCCCGCAGGCGTGAAGGCCGCCGAAGTCGCCACGCCACCGGCTGGGGTGAGCAAGGCACCGCTAGTGCTAAAGGTCATAGCGGCCATCGGGGTGGGCGCAGCGGGCGGTGCCACTGCTGGTGTCAGCGCACCATCGATCGCTAAATAAGAGTTCCAAGTGTTCACGGCGGTCTTTTGGAAATACATGGTGGCGACATGGCTGCCGCCCAAACTGTCGTACACCGTGGCCGAAGTGGAGTTGTTATAGGAAGTTGGATCGAGCGGATTGAATACCGCAGTCAAGGGGATAGCTGCACGTGAGTCCAGATTCAAACCCGCAGTGACATTGACCGTCGCCTGTGGCATCAAAGATGCGGCAGAGATCTGTAGCGGGCCGGGTGCGCCGGTGACGATGGCACCTGCTGCATTGACCGGATAACCGGTCAGCTTCAAGCCTTGGTTGTTCACCATAAAGCCGTTTTTATCCAACTGGAACTGGCCATTGCGGGTGTACGAGATCACGCTATTGTTGTCCATGCGATAGAAACCGTTGCCGCTGATTGCTACATCCATGGAGTTATTGGTGACGCTGAGATTGCCTTGCGAGAACTGTTGTGCCACCGCAGCCACTTTCACCCCAGTACCAATCTGCGAATTGCCCACCAAGGTGGAAGCATAGACATCGGCGAACTGCGCTTGCGATTGCTTGAAGCCTACCGTGTTGGCATTCGCCACGTTGTTACCGATCACGTCCAGATTCTTGGCCGATGCGTTCAAGCCACTCAAACCTTGCTGAAAACCCATGATGCTCTCCTTGATTGTGACCAGTCCGGCTGGAATGCCAGGCTGGCGTTAATTGATCTATACCGACTCGCTAGCACTGCACTTAAAGGATTTGTTTCACTTGCGTCATCGGCACCAAACCATTCAAACCGATGTTCAGGCTGGCCCCCGAACTGGTCTGGGTCACGCCATTGACGATGCCGAAGGTCAAGGGCGAGGCGGCCACCGCTGCGCCGCCTTGAGCAGCACTGACCTCGAAGTTGTAACTACCGCTGGGCACGGCCACGCCGGCATCATCCAAACCGTTCCACTGCCAACCCTGTACACCCGCATTCATCGCGCCCAAATCCAAGGTGCGCACCGTCTTGCCCTGCGCATCTTTGATAGCGATCTGTAATTTATCCACTGACTGAGCCAACTCCACGCCGCCCAGTGCCGTACCGTTAGCCAGATTCACGCTGTTGCCAGGCGTCAACACGCCGTGCCCTATCATGGTCGCGGCCTGCATCGATTGGCTGGCAGTCATGCTGCTGCTCAAGGCTTGCAAAGTGGCGTTCAATTTATCGATGCCGCTCACCGTACTCAATTGCGCCATCTGCGAAGTGACCTGTGCGTTATCCATGGGATTGAGCGGATCTTGATTCTTCATCTGCGTCACCAGTAGCGTCAGAAAACGATCCTGGGTATTGGCCGCATTGCTTGCTGAGCTATTGCCCGCCGAACTGGAACTGGCGTTCAAAGCATTGAATAAGGCGGCAGAATTATTGGTGTTGGTGGTCGTGATCATGGCTATTTCCTTTCATCATTGACCGATGGTCAGTGTCTTGAGTAACAGGGTCTTGGAGGTGTTCAACACATCCACGTTATTTTGATAGGCACGCGAGGCCGAGATCATGTTCACCATCTCGTCCACTACATTCACATTGGGCATGGCGACATAGCCTTCTTTGTTGGCCATCGGATGTTTGGGGTCGTACACCATCTTCATCGGTGAGTTGTCTTCCACCACCGCGCTCACCTTGACGCCCTGCACTTGCTCCGCGCCCATCGGGGTGGCGCTGAACACGACCTGCTTGGCTTTATAAGGCTGGCCGTCGGCACTGGTGGTGCTGTCGGCGTTGGCCAGATTACTGGCGACCACATTGAGCCGCTGCGATTGCGCCGTCATCCCGGAGCCGGCCACATTGAAAATATTGAATAGCGACATGTTCTACTCCTTAACCTTGTATGGCCTGCATGACGTCTTTAATCTCATCGGTGATGAACTTCACACTGGCTTCGTAGCGCAACGCGTTATCAGCAAATTGGGCGCGCTCCACATCCATCTCAACGGTATTGCCATCAGCACTCGGCTGTGAAGGACGACGATACAAAGCGGGGGCACCTAAAATCGCATCACTATTACTAGTGGACAAATGATTAGGCGTGGACTGCGTCATCTCCAAGCGGGCCGTGGAACCGGCCAGCGCACCTTTGAGGGCACTGGCAAAATCAATGTCGCGAGCTTTGTAGTTGGGCGTATCAGCGTTGGCGATATTGGCCGCGAGTAGCTCCTGCCGCGACGCACGCAGACTCAATGCCGTCTGGTGAAATCTAAAAGCCTCGTCTAGTTTGCTGACCATCACAGCCTCCTGTGCTCGCTATACCTACCTACATGGACTGCATACTACGACTGCGCAATTCAGCGCTATGCAGCGAATAAAGCAGTATTTCTGCTTCATTTCCACCCGCTTGATTGGCCAGAATCGTCGCACTATGCAGCTCATGAAAAAGTGCATCCTCCTCCTGTTAGTGAGCCTCTATCCCACACCGCTGTTGGCCAGCGTGCAAAGCCATGACGTGATACGCGCGCAGGTCAGCGCCTTTGTGCAACAGCAAATCGCAGAACAAGCTGGGCAAACGAGTATTCAGGTGGAAGACATCGATACCCGACTGCTGCTACCGGCTTGTGCTGACCTAGAAGCTTTCCTGCCCGCAGGCAGTCGCTTGCTCGGCAAGACCTCGGTGGGCGTGCGCTGCAATCACGCCAATGGCTGGACCATCTTCGTCCCAGTGCAAATCAAACTCACGCAACAGATCCTCATCAACGCCCGCCCACTTCCCGCCGGACACGTGCTTAGCAGCGCCGATCTCACTAGCCAGAGTCGCGAAATCAGTCATGCCGGTGCACTCACCGATCCTGAACAAGTCATCGGCAAAGAATTGCGTTACAGCCTCTCGGCAGGACAAATGCTGCGCAGCGAAATGCTGCGCGCGCCATACAGCGTCAAGCAGGGACAGACCGTGCAACTACTGGTGCAAGGCGGCAGCTTCAGCATCCGTAGTTCCGGCGTGGCATTGAACGATGCCAGTGACGGGCAATACACCAAAGTGAAGAACGCGTCCGGCAGCGTGGTGAGTGGTGTGGCGCATGGCAACGGCGTGGTCGAGGTCGCCCCATGAAACCGAGCTTGTATCCGCCAAACGCATAAGCTATAAAGACGTCGGCAACACCTGGCAAGTGATGATTACTCGGCAGACCGGCAAGTTAATTTGAGGCGCGCCCTAAAGTAATCCGTATTCTTACCGATATAGTTGGCAAGGTCTCGAACGCCCGAGACAATCAAGACAGAGAGGACAACCGTGAAGATCGATAAGCCCAGTAAATCCATCCCCCCCACTAGCGTGGGTGAGACCACCTCGCGCCTCAACAGCGGCAAGAGCAGTCCCGCCTCGCCTTCGGCTCCCGCCAGCACCAGCGTCTCGCTAGGCTCCACTGCCGCGCAACTCAACAGCATGGAGAACAGCATGGCCAGCTCGCCCATCGTGGATGCCAAGAAGGTTGCCGAGATCAAACTCGCCATCAGTGAGGGTAAATTCCAAGTCAACTCCGGTGTCGTCGCCGACAAGCTGCTCGAATCGGTACGCACCCTGATCAAGCATCAGGTCTGACATGGTCCCGCACAACGATGTGCAAGTTGTACTAGAGAACGAACGGGACGCCATGCGCGACTTCGTCGCCCTGTTGGAGCGAGAGCAAGGTGCGCTAATAGAGAACCTCAGCGACGAAGTCATGATCTTGGCCGAACAGAAATCGGAACAAGCGTTGCGACTGCACGAATTAGTAGAAACACGCACAGCCCTATTCAAACAACGCTACAGCGGACTGCCCCCGGCTTCCATCCAACGCGAACTCCAGATAAAAGACCCGCACAGCTGGAACGTGTGGCTGGAACTGCGCGACTATGCCGAGCGCGCGCAACACCTCAACCAAAGCAGCGGCGAACTGATCCAACTCAAGATGCGCCACAACCAACAAGCCCTCAGCATACTCAACAACGCCGCCAACCAAGCCAATCTCTACGGCGCCAACGGCCAGCCCAGCTTCACCCCGGGCACAGGACGCCAGCTCGGTAGCGCCTAAAATCTTGCTGTAATTCCCTCATAGCGTTGCACGCAGCCTAGCTATTTTTGGCCTAGCATCAGCGCGTGCCTTGTAATTAATTCGAGTGGCAAAACTGATCGGTAACTCTGTCGGGGTGCATGTTAATGTTGAAAGTGTCCAAATAAATGTGCGCCGTACACAATGGACTGAACACCCCTAACCCCGCTCAAGCGGAACTGCGCAACAGCGCGCAGCCCCTCACTTTCACGTTGGGCGTCGCAGATCCAGGCGCATCGGCCGTATCGCTGTCACCATCATTCGCTGTGATAAACTATGAGCTGTCATCATCCACTCGCATTGGAGGGCAACGTGAGTACGAACCTAGAAGTTCTTGAAGCCGAAGTCCTGCAGTTACCCCATATTGAACGATCACACCTGCTTGAGCGGCTGATCGCTAGCCTTGATTCGGACCCAGAAGTCGAGGAAGCTTGGGAGCGAGAAGCGGATCGCAGGGAAGTCGAACTGGACTCCGGTTCGGTCTCGGCAGTATCAGGTCAGGAAGCCATTGCCCGACTTCGCGCAAGACTTACGCGATGACCTACTCGCTCCACCCCGGAGCGGAACATGATATTTCCAACGCTCTGGATTTTTACAGTGTACAAGCTGGCCCCGTAGTCGCTGTGCGTTTTCTCGAAGAATTTGAACGTGTCGCCAAGCTCTTGGTTGAACATCCCGGCCTCGGAACCCCAACGACGCGAGGACGTAGAACATTCCCGCTAAAGGTTTTTCCGTACTCGGTAGTTTATCGAAATCTTGAAAGCAGTATTCGAGTCCTGATTGTGCGTCATCAGCACAGGAAACCCGGCTACGCCGGTAGCAGGCGGTAAGCATGAAACTTTCGTGCGCAACGCTGCGATGCCCAACCCTACATGCGAGCGGGACAGACCCGCAACGACCTGCCCCTCAATTTGAACGTTGACGGTGTCAAAAAAATCCTCTTACAACGATTTTCCAACCACGTTTCCCCCACCCGAAGCGTTCCGTTTTCAGTTGCAAAAATTCATTGTGATTTTTATTGCAGCAAGCGCAATAAATAGGTGACAAGTCTGGACTTGTGCAAGCTAGCAAACACGCCCTACTTCCCTTCCTCAAAAATATTATTGATCACCTGATGCTCACTCTGCGGAGTGAGGATGGTGATGCTCACACGGCGGTTCTTGGCGCGGTTCTCGGGACTATCGTTGGGGGCGACGGGGTGATTGGATGCCATGCCCACCACGGACAATCGTAGTGGCTGTACGCCTTGCTCGATGAGCATGCGCACCACGCTGCTGGCACGTGCGGAGGAGAGTTCCCAATTAGAGGGATACAGCGCGGTATTGATGGGCACGTCGTCGGTATGACCTTCCACTTCCAGCGGTTGATCTTCCTGCTTCAAGATGGCGGCCACTTTGAGCAGTACATCTTGCGCAGCGGCTTGCAGCACCGCCTCGCCGGTCTTAAATAAGGTGCTGGCGCTGATGTCGATGACCACGCCGCGCTTGGTCTGGTAAACATTGACCTCGCCCATGTCTATCATCGGCTTCATCACGGTTTGCAATCCATCGGCGATGACTTTCATGCGCTCTTGTATCTTGCGCTGTTGCTCGCCCAAGCGCGCGGTGCGTTTGTCCACCAAGGCCTTGAGCAATTGCTCTTGCTGGTTGTTGATGACGTTGGGCGAGGACGCGGTATTTTGATTGGTAAAGGCTATGCTCAGCGAATCGCTGAACACTTCGTATTTGTTTTCGTTCACCGAGGAGATGGAGTACATGACCACGAAGAAGGCGAACAGCAGCGTGACAAAGTCGGCGTAGGAGATTAGCCAACGGTCTTGGTTGTCGTGCTCGATGCGTTTTTTGCGGCGTGCCATGTCAGTCGATATAGCCTTGCAGTTTCACATTGATGATGCGCGGATTCTCACCGCTGGCGATACTCACCAATCCATCCACCACCATCTCATGGATGTCCGACTGATGCAGGATGATGGTTTTGAGTTTGTTGGCGATGGGCAGGAAGAATAGGTTGGCGAAAGCCACGCCGTAGATGGTGGCGACGAAAGCCACCGCGATGCCTGCGCCTAACTTGCTCGGCTCCGCCAAGTTCTGCATCACATGCATCAAACCCAGCACCGCTCCGATAATGCCGATGGTGGGTGAATAGCCGCCCGCCGCTTCCCACACTCTTGCACCTTGCCAGCGCAGTTGCTCCCAACGATGTATCTCCACATCCATCACGGCGCGTATCTTGTCCGGACCGTGTCCATCCACCAACAGTTGCAGACCTTTTTTCACAAAGGGGTCATGCACATCCTTGATGCGATGTTCCAACGCCAACAGTCCATCCCGACGTGCCACCAAGCTCCAATCGGTCAGTAGCTCGACCAACGCGGCGCCATGGCTATCCGGTTGTTTGAAGGCCCAACCGCCCATACGCACTGCGGTCAGAAATACTTTGATTGGACTCTGCACCATCAATGCGCCCAGTGTGCCGCCAAACACGATGAGGAAGGCGGTGCCCTGAAACAACATGCTGATGTTGCCACCGTCCAGCACCTGTCCGGTCATGATGCCCGCTAGGCCGACGATGAGCCCGAGTAACGTGAGCTTATCCATCAATACCCTTTCAAGGCACTACGCAATCGCGACACCGCCTGCGTGTGCAGTTGCGACACGCGTGACTCACTCACGCCCAACACTGCACCGATCTCGCGCAGATTCATCTCCTGCTCGTAGATCATGCCCATCAACATGCGCTCACGTTCCGGCAGCCGATCGATGGCGGACATCAACTCCTCGCGGAAACTGGTGTCCTGCAACAGTGCCAGCGGGTCGGCATCATCATCGCGGGAGAAGCGTTCCAGAAAATCCTGATCGTCGTCGCTATGAAAATCTTCGTAATAGATGAGTTGTGCGCCGCGTGCGTCCTGCAACATCTGCTGGTATTCCTGCAACGGCAGTTGCATGTCTTGCGCGATCTCGGTTTCGTTGGGCTGCCTGCCCAGCTTCTGTTGTAAGCGACGAATGGCAGTCTCGATGCTGCGCATATCGCGGCGCAAACTGCGCGGCAGCCAATCGGCCTGACGCAACTCGTCCAACATCGCACCGCGTATCCGCTGCGTGGCATAGGTCTCGAACTGCGCGCCATGCAGGTCATCGTAGCGACCCGCCGCATCCAGCAGACCCATCATGCCGGCCTGGATGATGTCGTCGATCTGCACGCTGTAAGGCAGCCGTGTCATCAGCTGATGTGCCAAGCGTTTCACCAAGGGCGCGAAATCGCGCAGGCATTGGTTTTTGTCTTTGATTCCGGTCGCGGTATACATGATTAGTTCACCACTTGAGCAAGTTCTCCGTAGCGCATCTGACGCAACAGACTCTTCACCATCACCGACACCCCGGCGCGCTCATCCTTGTCCGGCGGCATGCCCAGCAAGCGCTGCGCCAGTTCCAAATAAGCTTGAGCCGACACTGCATTGGGAAAGGCATCCACCACCGCGCGCCCCAACTGATAAGCACGCGCCAGTTTCGCATCGTTCGGGATGTACCCCATATATTCGAGATGGGCGGCCAGATGTCGCCGCGCCACCTTGGCCATGTTCTCGAACACGATCTGCGCCGCCTGTGCATCGGCGACTTTGTTGACCACGATCTCAAACTGCAACTTGGCATTCTCTACTGCCAGACGTTTGATTAAGCCATAGCTCTCGGTGATACCGGCAGCCGTGCCATCAACCACCACCAGCAAGCTCACACCGGAAGCAAGACTGGACGAGAGCACCGCAGGCCCGCCCAACAACGCGGCATCCACCAACATCACATCCGCCCCGCTGCTCGCCTCGGTCAACGCCTGCTCGAAACGCTGCTGGTCGTATTCCGCCATATCACCCAGGGCACGCATGGCACGTGCGCTGGACATCACCGAGAAACCTTGCACATGTGCGATGGCCTGCTGCACCGTGCAGCGTCCTTGCGCAACATCGAACAGATCGCGCGGGGTGGACAGCATCAAGCGGTCACTTAAATTATGGGGCGACAAATTCTCGTCCAGCACCAATACATCCTTACCGGAACGCGCAAATGCATCGGCCAAATTGAGCGTCAAACTGGTACGGCCCACCCCTGCCTTGCCTGCCGCAACAGTGATAAGGCGCGTCTGGTTGGCAACCAGCAAACGGCGCAGCCCTGCGGCTTGATCGAGTCCGTCATGCATAGTTCACCCCGCTTGCTTGTGCTGCCCCTTCCGCTGCACCCGCAAGGAGTACGCCGGTGTGTGCCCCGGCGCAATGCGCCGACCCTTCCGCTGCACCCGCAAGGAGTACGCCGGTGTGTGCCCCGGCGCAATGCGCC
>JAVHRA010000198.1:8997-9487 GCA_036171395.1 Gallionella sp.
GACCCTTCCGCTGCCATCAATACCGGAAATTCCAATTCGCCACGGGTGAACGCAGTGCTCTGCTCCATCGGTTTGATGGCGCGATGTAGCAGGTAGTCGGGATTGATGGGATGCAGGTCTTCGGGCACACGCTGACCGTTGGCCATGTAGTGCATCACCAGTCTGTGGCGCACCGCCACGTCCAGCACCGCGCCCAGATTCACCGCCTCGTCCAACTTAGTGGCGATGCAGCCTATGACTTTTTCGCTGTGATACATACGCACCACGTCTTCCAGCGTGTCGCCGGAACTGGTGGCGTTGAGCATCAACAAACGCCGCACGCCGGTGGCGTCGAACATCTCGTTCTGATTGGCGACGCGCTCGTCGCGCTGCCCCATGCCTACCGTATCGATGAGCACCAGATGCTTGTGGCGCAAGGCCGACAAAGTCAGGCGCAGATCATCGGTGTCCTTCACCGCATGCACCGCGACGTTGAGTATCTTGCCGTAGA
>JAVHRA010000199.1:0-2196 GCA_036171395.1 Gallionella sp.
CTCCGCGCCTGCGCGTGAGTGTCCTTTTATTAGAAGTAACCTTCTTTTTTGCGCAGCTCCATGGATGCATCTGAAGTCTGATCGTCCATGCGCGTCGCGCCGCGTTCGGTAATGCGCGTAGTAGCAGTCTCTTCGATGATCTCGTCCACGGTGCGCGCGTTAGATTCCACCGGCGCGGTACAAGTCACATCGCCCACCGTACGGAAACGCACCGTCACCACCTCCACTTTTTCACCCGGCTTGGGTTTAACCAAATCCGAGATCGGCACCAACATGCCGCCGCGACGCACGATCTCACGTTCGTGCGCGTAATAGATGCTAGGAATATGCAGCTTCTCGCGGCCTATGTACTGCCAGATGTCCATCTCCGTCCAGTTGCTGATCGGGAACACGCGGATGTTCTCGCCGCTATGCACACGGGTGTTATAGGTATCCCACAGCTCAGGACGCTGGTTCTTAGGGTCCCATTGACCGAACTCATCGCGGAACGAGAAGATGCGCTCTTTGGCGCGGGCCTTCTCCTCATCGCGGCGCGCGCCGCCCATACAGGCATCAAAACCGAACTCGGCGATGGTCTCCAGCAGCGTAACCGACTGGAACGGGTTGCGTGGCAGATCTGGATTTTTGATCACGATAGTGCCGCGTTTGATGGAGTCTTCCAGCGAACGCACAATCAAGCGCTCGCCCAAGTCCTTGGCCAGTTTGTCGCGCGTGGCAATCACTTCTGGGAAGTTGTGCTCGGTATCGACGTGCACCAGCGGGAACGGGAACTTGGCGGGACGAAAGGCCTTCTCGGCGATACGCAACATGACGATGGAATCCTTGCCACCGGAAAACAGCAGCGCGGGATTCTTACATTCAGCCGCGACCTCGCGCATGATGTGGATGGATTCTGACTCCAATACGTCCAAGTGGGACAAGGTGTGATTGCTCATCTTTACTTACTTTCTATCAAATCAAAACTCAAAATCTATAAACCTATTTACGCTCTTTTTATCGGAGTGACCTTGCCCACATGCAAGCCGCACTCTTTATTTTCGGGATTTTCCCACCACCAACGACCGGAACGGATGTCTTCGCCGGGGGTTACCGAGCGGGTACAGGGCGCGCAACCTATGCTGGGGAAAAAACGGTCGTGCAGTTTATTGTAAGGCACGTCATTTTGCTTGAGATATTGCCACACCTCAGCATTGCTCCAGTCCAGCAAAGGATTGAACTTGTGCAGACCATGATCGGCATCAAAGGCTGACACGGCAAGGTTGCCACGGGTCACGGCCTGGTCGCGGCGCATGCCGGTGAGCCAGGCTTTTTTACCCTGCAAGGCGCGTTTCAGTGGTGCTACTTTGCGGATATGACAACAGGCTTTACGGTTTTCCACGCTGTCGTAGAAACCGTTCACCCCCTGACGAGCTACATAGTCCTCGACTTGCGTGGCGTCGGGAAAATACAGATGCAGCGGCACGCTATAACGTTCGCGCAGCGTCTGCATCAAGTCATAGGTTTCTTGCGGCAAACGGCCCGTATCCAGACTGAACATCACGATGTCAGGCTGAAACTTGGCAATGAGGTCAGTCAGCACCATGTCTTCCGCGCCAAGACTGTTGGCGAAGGTCGCCGGGCCAAACTCGCGTGCAGCGGTGGCCAGTACTTCCTTGACCTGCTCAATCTTGCTACTCAATTCGCTCATTTCATACTCCTCGTGCGATACGTCTGAACAAAGGCTGCGCCTCATCGGCTGACGCTTGATAGGTGTGCGTGAAATCGCTCAGGCCCTTGAGCGCGGCGTGGATGTCTTTGTCGGCACGCGGCGCAAAACTATTGAAACCGACACGTTGCATATAAAAAATCTGGTCGCGCAACACATCGCCTATCGCACGCAATTCACCCTGATAACCGTAGCGCACGCGCAGGTGATAGGCGATCGAGTAGCCACGCCCGTCGGCGAACTTGGGAAAGTCCACCGCGATCAATGCGAACTTATCCAACTCGGATTGCAACTCTTCGGCACGCTCGTCACTCGCTAACCACACGCCCAACTCGGTACGTGATTGCAGAGTAGCGCGCTGCGCTTGCCATACCTTAAGCGGCACGATGACTTTGCCTGCGGGCACAGCCACACTCTCGACAGTCTCACCTTCGGCCAGTCGCAACACCTGCCAGTCGTCTTCCATCACGGTCTTGTCTTTGATGATCATT
>JAVHRA010000199.1:2296-9487 GCA_036171395.1 Gallionella sp.
TTGATGCAACCCGAGATATTGATCTCGATCGCGCCGATGTCGTGCTGAAAATCCATGTCGTCGAAACATTCTGCGATGGCCTTGGCTAGCGGAATGGAGCGCGCATTGGCCAGCGTGCAAAAATCGCCACCGGGGCAGCAAATCATATCGGTGAGTAAACCGATGTTGGCAGTCGCCATACCCAGTTCCTTAGCTGCTTGCCACAAGGCGAACAGCTCGGATTGTTTGACATCCGCCAGCACCAGATTCTGCATATGGGTGATACGCAACTCACCAAAGCTGTATCGCTCGGCCAGCTGTGCCGCCGCATCCATCTGCTGATCGGTGGCATCGCCGGGCGCGATACCGGTCTGCTTCAATGACAACACCACGGCTGCGTAGCCCGGCACTTTGTGCGGCTTAACACTGCGTCTATACCAGCTGGCATAGCCCGCGTTGTCGTCGAGCAAAGCTGCGTTGGCCGCATCATTAGCCGGCAATTTTTCATAAGCAGGCGCCGTAAAATAGGCCGAAACGCGCTCCAGTTCGGCTTGCGTGATGGTGCACGGGCCGTCCTTGGTGAACTTCCAGTCTTCCTCAACCTGACGCTTGAACTCTGCAATGCCGATAGCCTTCACCAAGATCTTGATGCGCGCCTTGTAAATGTTGTCGCGTCTGCCATATTCGTTGTACACGCGCACGATGGACTCTGAATAAGTGATGATGTGCTGCCAAGGTACGAAAGCATTGATCTCCGTGCCGATCACCGGTGTGCGCCCCAGACCGCCGCCTACCAACACGCGGAAGCCGACCTCGCCTTGTTCATTGCGTATCGCTTGCAGGCCGATGTCATGCACCGCGATGGCAGCTCGGTCATTGACGGCACCCGTGATGGCGAACTTGAACTTGCGCGGCAGATAGCCAAACTCGGGATGAAAGGTACTCCATTGACGCAATATCTCGGCGTAAGGGCGCGGATCGACGATCTCGTCCTGCGCCACGCCGGCGAACTCGTCGCTGGTGATATTACGTATGCAGTTACCCGAAGTCTGGTTGGCATGCATCTCCACCGTCGCCAAGTCGGCTAGGATGTCCGGTGCATCCGGCAATTTGAGCCAGTTAAATTGGATATTCTGACGCGTGGTGAAATGACCATAACCCCGGTCATACTTGCGCGCGATGTGCGCGAACATGCGCATCTGTGCCGCGCTCACCAGACCATAAGGCACGGCGATGCGCATCATATAAGCGTGGATCTGCATGTACAGCCCGTTCTGTAAACGCAGGATGCGAAACTCGTCCTCGCTCAACTCGCCCGACAGACGACGCGCCACTTGGTCGCGGAACTGCGCGACACGCTCGGCGCTAATCTGGTGATCAAAATTATCGTAGCGGTACATGACTTAAGCCTCGCCCGGATAGTGCTTAGAGACCGGCAGCAACTGCGCCGCAGCCAACGGAAATTTGGCACCATAAGCGAGGATGTACGCGACATCCGCATCTTCATCATGGCGCAGTGCAGCACCTATATAGGCATAGTCGCCACTCTGACCGATCACCACGCCGATGCGTCCACCGCAGCCATTGAACCAGCTCACGGATTTGGGTTTATTGGGCTTGTTAGTACTCATAATATTTCCTTATTCCAATTTGCAGCCATCGTAGCACGGGCCATGCGCGCGAGCCGCTCATCGCTAGCATGGCTCGCGCCTACATAAAATTATTTGTAAAACACCATCTTCAAACCGATCAGCAGCAGCATCAACGCCAGCACTGGGCGCAACACTTTTTCCGGCACTTTCGCACTGAGGTGACTGCCAATATAAATTCCCGGCAAAGAACCCAGTAACAGGCTGCCCAACAACACCAAGTCCACCGTACCCAAGGCCATATGTCCCATACCCGCCAAGGCTGTAAGCGGTACTGCATGCACGATGTCGGTACCGACAATCTTCACCGAAGGCATGCGCGGATAGAGGAACAACAATGCCACCGTACCCAGCACCCCGGCCCCGATGGAGGAAATTGTCACCAAGGAACCGACCACTACGCCGGTCGCGATGGTCGCGGCAGGCAAGTAACGATGATGCAATTCGTAAACCGTGCCGTCTTTGTGGCGCGCCAGCTTCTTAATCTGCTCCTTGAACAACAAAGCACCGGCGGTTGCCAGCAGCGCCACGCTCAACACACTGGTCACCAGACTGCGCAAAGTCTTCTCATCCAAAGCCAAGTAGCGTAGCAGTAAAATGGTGACGACTGCGGCAGGCAGACTACCCATCGCCAACAGCCCGAACACCTTCCAGTCCACGCTGCCGCGCTTGCTGTGCACCCAGCCACCCAAGGTCTTGGTCAGCGATGCGTACAGCAAGTCCGTGCCGACTGCGGTTGCAGGAGACACGCCAAAAAACAACACCAGCAAGGGCGTCATCAACGACCCACCGCCAACCCCGGTCACTCCGACTATCAATCCGACCGCAAAGCCAGACAGCGTATACATCCAATCCATGCGTACCACCCTTAAAAATCCAGGCGCGCATTCTAGCCGAACGCAGATATACTCTTTAATACTTTTTTGTTAACATTCCATAACTATTTGGAATATAGAGAATCACTATGAACCTACAGCAACTGCGCTACCTCAATGAGATTGTGCGGCGCGGACTGAACATCTCCGAGGCTGCGGCCGCGCTGTATACCTCACAACCCGGCATCAGCAAGCAAATCAAGTTGCTCGAATTGGAACTGGGCATAGAGATCTTTGTGCGCAACGGCAAGCGCATCGTGGCGCTCACCGATGCAGGCAAAACGGTACTGGAGATCGCGCAGCGCATCCTGCACGAATCGGACAACCTCAAACATGTGGGGCAGGAATTTCAGGAGCAGGACAGCGGCGTGCTGATACTGGCCACCACCCACACCCAAGCCCGCTATGTGCTGCCGCCGGTGGTGAAACAATTCATGAAGCGCTACCCCAAGGTCAAACTGGGCCTGCATCAGGGCAATCCCACCCAGATCGCCGAACAGGTACTAAACCGCGAGGCGGATATTGCCATCGCCACCGAAAGCCTGTCCTTATATGAAGGGCTGGTGACCTTGCCCTGCTTCGATTGGCATCACTGCGTGGTCGTGCCACCGCACCACCCGCTGCTGGAAGTGAAACGATTGACGCTGGCCAAACTCGCCGAGTATCCCATCATCACCTATGACTACGCCTTCAGCGGTCGCAGCAAGATCGACGAGGCCTTTGCCGCCGCGCAGATAGCACCCAATATCGCCCTCACCGCGATAGACGCAGATGTCATCAAGACCTATGTAGAGCTAGGACTGGGTATTGGAATACTCGCGCAACTGGCTTTCATTCCCGACCGCGACCGCCACTTGCGTATGCTGGAAGCCAAGCATCTGTTCAAGGCCAACACCACGCGTATCGCGGTGCGCAAGAACGAATATCTGCGCGGCTACACCTACGACTTCATCGAGTTGTTCGCCCCGCATCTAAAACGCGAGAACATCAGCAGCGCGATGCAACTTTCGCCCAGCGTAAAATAAGCGACCATGAACGACACCATCAAACTGTTACATAGCCACCACAGTATCCGCAGCTATAGCGACACCGCCGTCAGCGATGAAATGCTGGAGCAGATCGTGCGCGCCGCGTGGCATGGCCCGACCTCGATGAACGCGCAAGAAGTCTCGTTGGTGGTGACACGCGACGCCGCCACACGTGCACGCATCGCCGAGCTGGCCGGCGGACAAGCTTGGATCGCGCAAGCGCCGGTATTCATCACCTTGATCATAGACTTCAACAAGACCGAACTAGGTGTGCGCAACGCCGGACAGACACAAGTGATACACGAAAGTATGGAGGGCTATGGTGTGGCGGCAGTCGACGTCGGCATCGTGCTCGCCAATCTGATGATCGCGGCGCGCTCGCTAGGCTTGGGTGTAGTTCCCATAGGCGGCATACGGCGCAGCCCGCAAGCCATGATAGACCTGCTGCAACTGCCCTTGCTTACCTTCCCTCAGGTGGGTTTGTGCATAGGTCATATCGCCCATGACGCAGCACTCAAACCGCGTATGGATATTGCAACTTTTCGCCATGACGAACGCTACGATGCCAGCGCCTATGCTGCGGCCATCACCGCATACGACCAGACACTCATAAGCTACTGGCAACAGCTGGGCCGTAACGACGGCCTGACTTGGTCGCAGAACTTGGGCAACAACCTTAAGCAAGTTTATTTCCCGCAAGTCAAACCTGTCGCTGCGATGCAGGGCTTGCTAAACAATAAATAATGATGGGCAACCTGCCTCGTAAATCCACTTTTGGGAATAAGTAACATGATGGAAGTTTTCATACTCGCAATCGCACTGAGCATGGACGCGTTCGCGGTCGCCATAGGGCTAGGCGCCAAGAAAAACTCGCCTGGGCTCGCGCTAAGAGCAGGACTTTACTTCGGCATCTTCCAAGCCCTGATGCCGATGTTCGGCTATCTGGCAGGCAAGGGATTGAGCGCTTGGATTGAGGCCTATTCTCATTGGGTTGCTTTTGCCTTACTGGCCGCGATAGGTGCCAAAATGATCTATGAAGGTCGGCAAGAAGCCATCGAGGAAGACATTGCAGTGATCACCCATAAGATGATGTTGCTGCTTGCCATCGCGACCAGTATAGACGCGATGGCTGCCGGCTTTAGTCTTACTCTGATGGCTGCCGACCCTTATCTCGCCTGTCTAGTCATTGGTATCGTGACTTTTTTCTTGAGCGTATGCGGCGTGCTGATCGGCAGAAAGAGTGGCACTTACTTGGAAGGCAAAGCCGAGTTATTTGGCGGTAGCGTTTTAATCCTGATAGGTATCAAGATACTCATCGCTTAAGCGTCGCGAGATCGCTGCCTGAGCGCGACAAATTTGCTCACCCGATTCGATGTGAGATTAATTAAGGAGAAGCAAAGTGTGGTGGTTGATAACCAAGTATTTAGTGACCGCCGCTGTCATCGTGCTGGTCTCTGAAATTGCAAAGCGAAGTGACCGACTAGGCGGCTTTATCGCCGCCCTACCGCTCGTTACCTTGCTGACCCTAATCTGGCTGTATCTCGAACATCAATCTCAGGAAAAAATCGCCAATCATGCGTGGTACACCTTTTGGTATGTCGTGCCGACGCTACCGATGTTCTTAGTCTTCCCCGTACTGCTACCTAAAATTGGATTTTGGCCGACCCTATTGGCGAGCGTAGCCATCACTGTGATTTGCTTTGGACTCTTTGCTGTCGTGGTACGACGCTTTGGAATAATGTTGCTTTGAGCGTTGCCCGCAGCGCTCAAAGCAACACAGCTTGCCGCTGAGGACGAATTCAAGGACGCTTAGACTTGCGCGCCAATAGATAACTATGTAGCAACCATCCCAACAGGAATCCGCTTATTAGACTGGCAATGACCAATACCGCACTGGACATCGACCAGCGCCCAAACAAAAAACCGATCTCTACGATGGCGACATTTTGCGCAATGAACAACACCACCATGCTGGAAAGTATCAAAACCAATACCAGTTTCAAACTCATCTTTAATCCTCCCGAGCGTGGCGTGTCATATGCTGCAATAAACTAAGATTACCTCATTTGAATTTGGCATGAGCATCCGCCACACCCGCTTTTAACTCATCCCACACTTTATCTGCGGTGACCTTGACCTGCTCCCACGCTGCGCCGCTGGCTTTACCCAACTCCTTCATCTTTTCCGCAGCGGCATGTTCTGTGGCACGTAGCGCCTTCATTTGCTGAATGCGCTCGACCTTCAGCGTCGCCCCCATATTCTCTATCTTGGCTTCCAACAAATTGATTTGCGCCCCCCATTCTTTAAGTTGGGCGGCTTTCTTTTGTTTATAGGCAGTTTGGATTTCCATGATTTACTCCTTAGTAGTAGTTGCAATACGTGCTCACTTGAGCGTTTTGATCACCAGTTGATTGATAACTTTATTGACGCCCGATACGGCTCCAGCCAGCGCTTGTGTCCTATCCCGATTCGCCTGTGTATCAGCTGAACCACTTAAGGTCACCACCCCATTCACGGTATCGACCCCAATCTGCAACGACTTCAAACCTGGCTCGGCAAAGATCGCCGCTTTGACCTTGGTGGTGATCTGCGCATCGTCGATGACAACGCCCGCCTTATTGCTGTGTTCGGCCAGGCTGATCTCGACCTTCTCAGTTGCATCTCCCAAGTTCTTGCCCATATTCTCGGTAGCCTTGTCGATCTTTTTTCCCGCACTCTCAGCCGGCCCCGGCTTGTCACACGCACTCAGACCGACCACCAACAATAGTGCTGCGGCCAGCACTTTCAATCCTGCTGTCTTTTTCATTTTTCTTGCCTCCAAAAATTCTATTGTTTGATCCGCAAGCCATCTCTGACCAAGGTCACGCCGTCGATATAGCGCGTCAGCTCAGTCGCAGTATTTTCCGCCGCAGCAGAATTAACCACACCGCTCAACAGCACCACGCCTTTGGATGTTTCGACCACGATGCGGGCCGATTTCAGTGTGGCTTCGCCCGAGATTGCTTTGATTACTTTGCCGGTGATAACCGCATCATCGGCAGCTTGCTTATTACCTTCTTTGGCGGCCGGTGAGGCGCAGCCGAACAGTGTCGTCACTGCCATGATCATGCCCAGTGTTGCCCATCGTTTAGGGGGAAATTTCATGTTAATACTCCTTGTGTAAGTGAGATTTATCTAGCCTGAACGCAAGTCATCAGACTGCACGACTCGCGCTCAGAATTAGCTTTGAAGTGCGCTCAAGTGCGCGTTATTTTGTGCTGCGAGTCGCCACCACTTCAACCTCGACACGACGATCCGGGGCGAGACAGGTGACCAACTTGTTGGTGGCTTTATTGCCTTTGCATTCGCTGGGCTTAGTCATGTGCTGTGTGCCACCCATGCCTTTAGCCGTGACCTTGTCCGCCGGGATGGCAGACGTGTTGACCAAATAGTTTCTGACCGCTTCAGCACGACGCGTAGACAGTTTCATATTGGCCGCGTTCGAACCGATACGGTCAGTGTGACCAGTGATGGTGATGACTTCGTACTTGGCTCCCTTCAGCTCAGTGGCAAACTTATCGATTGCACGTTTGCCGGTAGGCTGTATCTCAGATTTACCAAAGCCAAACAAGGCATCCGTACCCGAGTCTGCCGAGAACACGATTTTCTTGGGCGGTGGTG
>JAVHRA010000200.1:0-1961 GCA_036171395.1 Gallionella sp.
CGATGATGCTTTGTTCAAAAGTACGGATCATTACCAGGTCACTCATGCGCGAGATCACTTGTCCCGCGTCTTCCACCGGCTCACCGCGCCCTAGTTGCGAATCGCGGGTATTCAGGTAAATCGCCGAACCGCCCAACTGATGCATGCCCGCCTCGAACGACAAGCGCGTGCGGGTGCTGGCCTTCTCGAAGATCATCACCAAGGTGCGATCTTCCAGTGGCCAGTATTTCTCGTAGCGCTTGAAGCGTTCTTTGATGATACGGGTGCGGTTGAACAGATACTCCAGTTCGTCGCGCGACAGGTCTTTGAATTGCAGGAAGTGCTTTACCGGTTTATCTACCATGATGCGTTTCCGTGTTTTAAGACTGTAGGAATGTTTTGATGAGTGGGCACAGACCGTCTACCAGTTGCTGTGCTTCGGCTTCTGACATGATGAGTGGTGGCAACAGACGAATCACGCTGTCGGCGGTTACGTTGATCAGCAGGCCTTGCTCCAGCGCCTGTTTGACCAGTTCGCCACACGGCTTGGATAGTTCTATACCTATCATCAACCCCTGACCGCGTATCTCCACCACGCCGCTGACACCCGCCAGTTGGCGCGTGAAAGCATCATGGAAATAGCTGCCCAATTTATCGGCGTGTGCCAATAGACCATCTTGTTCGAGCACATTTAAGGTGGTGAGCCCCGCCGTGCAGGCAAGGGGATTGCCGCCGAAAGTGGAGCCGTGGTTGCCGGGGCCGAATACGCCCGCCGCTTTACCAGCGGTCAGACAGGCACCGATCGGCATGCCGGAACCCAGACCTTTGGCCAGCGTCATCACGTCCGGCAGAATGCCGGCGTGCTGATGGGCGAACCACTTGCCGGTACGGCCGATACCGCACTGCACTTCGTCCACCATCAGCAGCCAGTTGTGCTCATTACAAATCACACGCAGTTGCTTTAGATAATCGCGGTCGAGTGCGCGTATGCCGCCTTCGCCCTGGATAGGTTCGACTAACACCGCGACCACATCGCTGTTGTTATGTGCGACTTGTTGCAGTGCGGCAAGATCGTTGTAGGGGACGCGCGAGAAACCTTTTACCAAAGGCTCGAAACCGACCTGTACCTTGCGGTTGCCGGTAGCGGAAAGTGTAGCCAAGGTACGGCCATGGAACGCTTTTTCCATGACGATAATGGTGGGAGATTCTTTGCCCTGCTGATGGCCGTACATGCGCGCCAGTTTGATGGCCGCTTCGTTGGCTTCACAACCGGAGTTACAGAAGAATACTTCCTGCATCTTGGTCAGGCTGCACAGCTTGTCGGCCAACTGCTCCTGACCGGGCACCTGATACACATTCGAGCAATGCATCAGTTTGCCGATCTGCTCGTTCAGCGCTTGGGTTAGACGCGGATGGGCATGACCCAAGGTATTCACTGCGATGCCGGACAGTCCGTCCAGGTAACGTTTACCTTGCTCGTCCCACAGCCATGCGCCTGCACCACGCACGAATGCGACGGGTAATCTGGCATACGTATTCATCACATGTGACATGTAACTTCCTTATCAATAAAAAACAGCGGACAGTCCGCTGTCGATGAAAAAATTCAAAGGCGTATCTTGAGCCAACTAGGGTCTTTCAGGCAAGCAAAAACAGGGCTTACAAAGCCAACAAGCCGACATCGCTGTCGGCTTGTTCGGTTTCGTAGGCCAGTGCTGCGCGCTACGAGTCTGTCGTTCTAGCCGTGCGATCGCACGACGGCAATTACGCCATTGCTTTGATAGCAGCAGACAAGCGGCTCTTATGACGAGCTGCCTTGTTCTTGTGGATAATCTTCTTGTCAGCGATGCTGTCTACTGTGCTTACAGAAGACTGAAATACGGTTTGCGCTGCGGCTTTGTCGCCGGCTTCGATCGCCTTGATGACTTTCTTGATTGCGGTACGCAGTTCAGAACGCAGGCTGCTGTTGTGAGCATTTTGTT
>JAVHRA010000201.1:0-9460 GCA_036171395.1 Gallionella sp.
GGCGAAAAAAGTGATTGTTGTGCCGGGTCGCTTGATTAACGTGGTGATGTGATGATGAACAAGCGCTGGCTAGCATTATTGCTATTGGTGCTGCTGAGTGGCTGCGGATTCCATTTGCGCGGTCAGGCGAACTTACCGTTTAGCTCGGTATACCTGACAGCCCCAGATAGCAACTCGACTTTTATGAATGAGTTGCGACGCAGTCTACAAGCGAACAATCTATCCATAGTAAATGCGGCAGAACAAGCTGATTTGAAGATAGATATTGTCAATGAAGTCGCAGATAAATTGATATTGACTTTGGACGGCAGTGGCCGCGTCAGTGAATACCAACTGCGCTTCCGCGTGACGGTGCACGCACAGGACAGTAAGCAGCGGGATTGGATAGCCGAGTCAGAGTTGATACAGTTCCGCAACTTTACTTATGACGACACCAAGATTTTGGCCAAAGAAGCAGAGGAAACTTTGTTATACAACAGTATGCGCAGCGATATGGCGCAGCAGATTATGCGCAGATTGAGTCATACACAACCGCAGGCGGAATAATGGCGCAAATAGACAGCGAGCAACTGACGCGGCACTTGGAAGCTGGATTGAAGCCGCTCTATGTGGTGACGGGTGATGCGCTGCTGTTGGCGATAGAGGCCGCCGACAAAATTCGCAGCACAGCGCGCGCAGCCGGATACAGTGAGCGCGAGACTTTTGTCGCCGAGCAATACTTTAAATGGGCCGAGTTACGCAATAGTTCACAGAGCATGTCTTTGTTTGCCGAACGCAAAATCATCGATATTCGTATTCCAACCGGCAAGCCAGGCGTGGAGGGAGCGCAAGCATTGCAGGATCATGTGGAGAAAATGAGTCCAGATATTCTGACGCTCATCAGTCTACCCAAACTCGATAAAACCACGCAGAACAGTAAATGGTATGGTGCGCTGCAACGTCATGCCGTAGTAGTGCAGGCTGATGACATCGCACGGAATGAATTGCCCAGCTGGTTGGCTATTCGGTTGAAACGACAAGGCCAGAGTGTGGAACCCGCCACGCTGGAATTTCTAGCTGACCGTTCGGAAGGAAATCTATTAGCGGCATTTCAGGAAGTTCAAAAGTTGGCACTGCTTTATCCGGCAGGAGGGTTGAGCTTTGACCAAGTGAAAGATGCCGTTATGGATGTGGCGAGATATGACATCAGCAAACTGTCCGAAGCGCTTTTGAGCGGCAACGCTGAGCGCTACGCGCGCATTTTGGAAGGTTTACGCGCAGAAGGTACCGCAACGGTGCTGGTATTGTGGGCAGTGACAGAAGACATCAGAAAGCTGGGTAAGGTCTTGCATGCGATGCAACGCGGTAGCAATGTCAGCAATGCGATGCGGGAAGCGCGCATCTGGGGCGCTAATCTCAAGCTCATCGAACATGCGGCACGCCGATTTAAGCCGGTGCAAATAGCGCGCGCCATGCAACAGGCAGCTCGTTTGGACAAAATTATCAAGGGATTGCGTAGCGGTGATGTGTGGGATGAGTTGCTGCAATTAGGTTTACGCTTCACAAGAGCAGCTTAATGTTACTGGTCATCACCAATATGCCCGATGTTGTTAGTGCAAAATTATTGGCACATACACTTATCGAACAGCGCGTCGCGGCATGCGTCAATCTGATGGCGCCCTGCACCTCGGTGTATCGCTGGCAGGAGCAGATCGAAACAGTCACGGAGATACCGGTACTGATTAAGACCACTCAAGCAGCTTATGCGCAAATTGAAACTTTGATTCGTGCAACGCATCCATACGAGTTACCAGAAATCATTGCCGTGCCAGTGAGTGCCGCCGCCCCAGACTATCTGCGATGGGTAACTGCAGAGACCCAAAGCTACAAGGAATAACAATGCGTATAGTTTTATTGTTGCTGTATTTACTGCTAAGCCCGCTTGTGCAGGGCAGTAATTTCTTGGATAGCCTGTCCGGTATGGGGGGAGGTAAAAAACCAACCTTTTTGCCACCAGATGAAGTATTTCAGGTGCAAGTGGACGCGCGCGATGCCCATACGCTGCAAGCCAATTTCAAAATCACGCAGGGATATTATCTCTATCGTGATCGAATTAATTTTAAAGCGCTAGATGAGTCTGCAAAATTCGCAGCAACGGTGTTTCCACAGGGTGATGTTAAGAACGACCCGAATTTTGGGCGCATCGTGGTATTTCATCACTCCTTTCAAGCGCTGGTACCGGTACAGGTGAATAAGCCTGCGGAAAGAGTTAAGGTTGTGGTGGAGTATCAGGGTTGTAGCGAACAGGGCTTGTGCTACCCCCCCATAGAAAAGACTTTTGATGTAGTGATGCAAGATCGCAATACCGCAAATACGCAAACTTGGTTAGGCAAGATTGATCCAGAGGTGACTGCCGCTGCGCCTCGTGCGACTGCGCAGAACGAGGGCTCAAAAGTAGAGCAATTGCTGCAGCAAGGCAGCTTTTGGCTAGTCATCTCTTTCTTCTTCGGTGCGGGACTACTGTTAGCGTTTACTCCGTGCATCTTTCCTATGGTTCCTATTTTGTCTGGAATCATCGTGGGACGAGGTGCGCAGATCACTAAGATGCATGCTTTCTTATTGTCACTAGCTTATGTATTGGGTATGGCGGTTACCTACGCGCTAGCTGGTGTGGCGGCTGGATTCTCCGGAGAACTAATTTCCAATGCGTTGCAGACACCCTGGGTGCTGGGTAGTTTTGCCGCTGTGTTCGTACTGCTGTCTTTATCCATGTTCGGTTTCTATGAACTACAGCTACCGACCGCCCTGCAAAGCAAATTGGCCGACACTAGCAATCGCTTGCATGGTGGCCACTTGAGTGGCGTATTCATCATGGGGGCGTTGTCTGCGATCATCATGGGGCCTTGCGTCGCGGCACCGTTGGCCGGCGCGTTGCTATACATCAGCAAGACTCATGACGCGATCTTGGGCGGGGTAGCCTTGTTCACCTTGGCTTTGGGGATGGGCGCGCCTTTATTGTTGGTGGGCACTTCTGCGGGAGCACTATTACCTAAAGCGGGCGCATGGATGGACGCCGTCAAACGCCTCTTTGGCGTGATGTTGCTCGCGCTGGCAATATGGATCATACAGCCATTACTGCCCATTGCCGTACAGATGGCATTGTGGGCATTATTGTTGATACTCACGGCGGCATACTTGCACGTGCTTGATGCTGTGCCGCAGCGCGCTAGTGGTTGGTATAAGCTCCGCAAAGGTGTAGGCCTGCTGCTGCTATTGTTAGGCATATCTTACTTAGTGGGCGCACTGTCAGGTGCACACGACATCTTGCGGCCACTGGGTGCATTGGGTAAAGCCGAGACTAGTGACTCAACCCCTTTCGCATGGCAAAAGGTGAAGGATATGGCCGAGTTAGATAGCCGCATTGCGCAAGCTAAAGGCAAGGTGGTGGCGCTCGACTTTTATGCTGACTGGTGTGTGTCTTGCAAAGAGATGGAGCGCTACACTTTGAGTGATGCGCAGGTGCGTCAAAGAATGCAAGCCGCTGTGTTGTTGCAAATGGACGTAACCGAGAATACAGCTGATGATAAGGCCGTGTTGAAACGCTATGGTTTGTTTGGCCCGCCCGCGACAATATTTTTTGATGCGCAGGGGCGTGAGAGGGAAGATGCGCGTGTAGTGGGATACCAAAATGTCGGGGAATTTCTAAAAAGCATAAAAAGTGCTGGTCTTTAAGGTCTCTGACCTATCTCCCGAAAAAATCTAGACAAATGACCCCAATTTACGGCAAACTGCGCGGATGAAAACCAGTAGTGCTAATCCAAACAAGCCCGCCAACGCCATATTGGTGTTACATGGCCCCAACCTCAACCTGCTTGGTACGCGCGAGCCAGGTGTGTATGGAAGCATCACTTTAGAAGAAATTAATGCCAGCTTGGTAGATTTAGGCGCTAGAAACGGCGCAAATGTACATTGCTTGCAGAGCAATGCTGAGTCGGCCTTACTCGAGCGCATACATCAAGCTAGAGGTGATGGTACACAATTCATTGTGATTAATCCGGCCGCGTTTACGCACACCAGCGTAGCTTTGCGCGATGCCTTAGCCGCAGTTGCTATACCTTTTATTGAAGTGCACATATCCAATGTGCATGCTCGCGAAGCGTTTCGCAAAGAATCATATTTTTCCGACCTTGCTGTTGGGGTCATAACCGGCCTAGGTGCATCGGGCTACGAATTCGCAGTGCGCTATGCACTGAGTTATAAAAAACTATAAGGAGTGGACAATGGACTTACGTAAACTGAAAACACTGATTGAACTGGTCGAAGCCTCGGGTATCGCCGAACTGGAAATCAGCGAAGGTGAAGAGCGCGTTCGTATCACGCGCACTGTTGCTGCCGGACAGCAAATGTATTCCTCCGCACCGCAACACATCATGACCAGTGCTGCTGCGCCCGTAGCGGTAGTCGCAGCACCAGCAGCTCCGGTTGAAGCTGCAAAGCCAGCCGTAGCAGAAGGGCATATCGTTAAGTCACCTATGGTTGGTACTTTCTATCGTTCTGCGTCCCCTGGTTCCAAGCCGTTCGTGGATGTAGGTCAGAACGTAAATAGCGGAGATACCTTGTGCATCATTGAAGCGATGAAGCTCCTGAATGAAATTGATTCAGACCAAGCGGGCGTCATCAAGGCCATTCTGGTAGAAAACGGTCAGCCAGTGGAATTCGGTCAACCGCTATTCGTCATTGGTTAATCCAACAATGCAACGGCGCTCATTTATAAAGCGTCCTAGCCCGGAGCCTACACAAATGTTTGAAAAAATCCTTATCGCCAATCGTGGCGAAATAGCTTTACGCATACAGCGCGCCTGCCGTGAACTCGGTATCAAGACCGTGGTTGTGCACTCTGAAGCAGATGCAGATGCCAAGTATGTGAAGCTGGCCGACGAGTCGGTATGTATTGGTCCAGCCGCTTCTTCACAAAGCTACCTCAGCATCCCCGCCATCATCAGTGCGGCAGAAGTGACTGACGCACAAGCCATTCACCCCGGCTACGGCTTCTTGTCTGAGAATGCTGATTTCTCTGAGCGTGTGGAAAAGTGTGGTTTTGTTTTTATCGGCCCACGTGCCGAGACCATACGCCTGATGGGTGACAAGGTGAGTGCCAAGATTGCCATGAAGAAGGCCGGTGTGCCTTGCGTACCAGGTGTGGAAGGCGCGCTGCCGGATGATCCGGCAGAGATTATCAAGATTGCTCGTAGCATCGGCTATCCAGTCATCATCAAGGCTTCAGGTGGCGGCGGTGGTCGTGGTATGCGTGTCGTACATACCGAAGCAGCCCTGTTGAATGCTGTGACTATGACCAAGAGCGAAGCGCAAGCAGCGTTCAACAATCCCATGGTGTATATGGAGAAGTTCCTCGAAAATCCACGCCATATCGAGATTCAAATATTGGCGGACCAGCACGGCAACGCTGTGTATTTGGGCGAGCGTGACTGCTCTATGCAGCGTCGTCACCAGAAAGTATTGGAAGAAGCGCCTGCGCCATTGATGGATGTAAAGATGCGCAACAAAGTAGGCGAACGTTGTGCTGAAGCTTGCCGCAAGATCGGTTACCGTGGAGCGGGTACGTTTGAATTCTTGTACGAAAACGGTGAGTTCTTCTTCATTGAGATGAACACCCGCGTGCAGGTTGAGCATCCAGTGACAGAGATGATTACCGGTATAGACATCGTGCAACAGCAGATTCGCATCGCGGCGGGTGAAAAGTTGCCTTTCCGTCAGCGTGATATCCAGTTCAAGGGTCATGCTATCGAGTGCCGCATTAACGCTGAGCATCCTTACAAGTTTACGCCGTCACCGGGCCGTATCACCACTTGGCATACACCAGGCGGCCCCGGCATTCGCGTCGACTCGCATGTGTATGCGAATTACTTCGTGCCACCACATTACGATTCAATGATAGGCAAGCTGATCGCCTATGGTGACACCCGCGAGCAAGCGATGGCACGTATGCGCACCGCGCTGTCTGAAATGGCGGTGGAAGGTATAGACACTAACATTCCACTGCACCGCGAGTTGTTGCAAGACGCGGCCTTTATCCGTGGCGGTACCAGCATCCATTATCTGGAAGAACGTCTAGCCGAGCGCAACAAGGCCAAATAATGACTTGGTTGACTTTGATTGCGGATACCGACGCGGAACACGCAGAGGCATTGAGTGAGGCGTTGCTAGAGCGCGGTGCTTTGTCTGTCGATCTGCTCGATGCCGATGCCGATACACCGGACGAGCAAGCCATCTTTGGTGAGCCCGGAGAGCCGCCACCAGGTGTCTGGCAGCACAACCGCATCAGCGCCCTGTTTGATGAAGACATGAACGTGGCAGGGATACTGCAAGCTGCCGCAACTTCGATAGGATTGACGTCGGTGCCGGTATACCGCGTAGAGACTTTGGAAGATAACGATTGGGTGCGTCTCACTCAATCTCAATTTGACCCTATCCCCATCTCACCGCGTCTATGGATAGTGCCGACTTGGCACACTCCCAGTGATCCAGCTGCGATTAACATCGTACTAGATCCTGGCTTAGCTTTTGGTACGGGCAGTCATCCCACCACGCGGTTGTGTTTGCGCTGGTTGGATAACCATATGAAGCAGGGCGTCAGCGTGCTGGACTATGGTTGTGGTTCAGGCATTCTCGCCATAGCTGCGCTTAAGCTGGGTGCAGCCAGGGCCATCGGTGTGGATGTGGATAGACAGGCGGTAGTCGCAAGTCGCGATAATGCGTTGGCCAACCAAGTTAGTGCTGTTGAGTTCTTCCTTCCCGATGCCGCACCTAAAGCAGAGTACGACCTCGTTGTGGCTAACATCCTGACTAACCCCTTGCGCATGTTGGCACCATTGTTGGCAGGCGCGACGAAGCAGGGCGGCGAGATTGTTTTGTCCGGTATCCTGCAAGAACAGGCGGAAGATGTGATGGCAATCTACGCACAGTGGTTTGACTTGCATCCTCCGGTGTTTGAAGAGGGCTGGTCTTGTCTTTCCGGACGTAAGCGTTAGGTGTAGCAAGATGGATGGAACGACACGCTGCCCACATTGTGAGACTCGCTTCAAAATTGGAGTCACGCAGTTAGAAGCGCACCAAGGCATGGTGCGTTGCGGTAAGTGCCTGCAAGTGTTTGATGCTCGTCCCGACTTCCTTCCTGATCATCCCAGTCCGCAGCTGGAGTTGGTGATGACTGAAAATGTCAATTCGGTACCCGAGTCTGAAGTAGCCCTCGATACGCCAGATTCGGTGGAGCAGCAGGCCGTCACCCAAATCGAACCGATTGCTGAAGAGATCGCCGCTACAGTCGAAGTCGCCACTGTCGCGACCGAACATGAGGAGGCTTTAGATTTCCTAACACCGCACCCACCTATCCATGCAGCGCAAACTGATGCCAGCCTCGCAACACCAGGCAATGACGATACTCTTGATGAGAGCGTAAGAGCCGAGGCGGCGGCGAAGACAATGCCAGCCGTCACGCGCCCAAGAAAATGGCTGTGGGCAACTGCTGCGACAGTGTTCACTGCGTTGTTGCTGGGGCAAACCGTCTACATTTTTCGCGCTGATATCGCAGCACGTCAGCCTAACCTGAAGGGTCTTTTGCAGCAGTATTGTGCGCTGTTGGATTGCAAGGTCGAATTGCCTACCAGCAACGAGCTGATGAGCATAGAGTCTTCCTCCTTGGAGGCGGATCCAACGGACAGTCGCCATATCACCTTGAATGCGCTGTTGCGCAATCGTGCCAACTATACGCTCGCCTATCCAGAGCTAGAACTCACTCTCAACGATAAACAGGACAGTCCATTAGCGCGGCGCATTTTCAAACCGGCAGATTATCTGCCCTCTGCCGAGCACGAGCAGGTTGGTCTGCAAGCCAATCACGAACTCGTGCTGAAGCTGTTACTCGACACCACCGAGCTCAATCCTAACGGATACCGTCTGGCGGTGTTCTATCCACCCAAGCACTAGCTCCCGCTCCAGCAGACCTGCGCTTGAACACCACAAGCTCTCCATTTACAGCATCATCTAACGCGCAATGAAATCTCGGTAACTGCGCGGTGCTTGCCCCAGCAAAGTGGCGAATTCGCTTGCAGATGCAGTGTTGCCTGCAGCGAGCATGGCATAGGTATCACTGCACAAGGGGGCCACAGGAATGAGGTCGCCCAGCCTAGCTACGACACGCACCAGCGGCCTAGGCATAGACAGATGCAAGGCCGGACGATACTGCAACTGTTCGCGATAACTATCCAGCATGCCACGCATGGTGGTTGGCTCGGCTCCCACCGCTGCGACAACCTGACTGCGCGCTTCGGTAGCTGTAAGCCATCTCGAAACAGCCGAGCAGAGATCATCGATATGCACGGGTTGCAGTTCCTGCACGCCGCCCATCGGTAAGAATTGGATTGGTAGTCGCGCCAATTTTTTGAACATCTGCGCACTGGCACCGTCCGCGCCATAAATCACTGAAGGGCGCAGACACAGCCAGCGCAACTGGACGGGCAGTGCACGCAGGGCCTGTTCGGTCAACAGACGCGTAGTGAAGTAGGGTACGTCCACTCCGCTGTCGATACCCAGCGCGGATAGATGGACGATGCGTGTCACACCAGCTTCCACGCAGGCGGAGAACAGTGCTAGCGGGGTGTCGGTATGCAGTTTTTGCATCGGGTTGGACGAACTGTCACGCAACACACCGACCGCATTCACGACCGCGTCTATACCCTGCAAGCGCGGCAGCCAGACTTGCTGGTGCGTGTCGTTGCGGAAGTCGACCGCGATGTCATCCGCATGGCTCGGTGTGCGCACGGCACGGACGACGCGATGGCCTGCTGCGCGCAATGTGCGGGTCAGATGCCTGCCAACGAAACCTGTTGCACCGCAGATCAGAATTTTCATGATGGACTCCGAGAAAGTTAGGTTGATTAACCGCAGACGTTGTGCCGAGTCTCTGGATTTAATCGCTTGCAACTCGCTATTGCAAAGGCTATATGAAGCATAAAGGAAAGAGTACCAGATAGGATTGTAATTATTTCTGTATAGACAGAAATGAAGGAAATTACTGCCAAGAAAACTGCGCGCAAAAACACAGGCGTTACGGCATAATCTGCAAGCCGTTAAAACCAATGGGAGAGTGTGGCAGCGATGCCCCGCCGAAGGCGTATCACCCGTAACCGTTCAGGCAAAAAGGACTGTTGGGACAGGCAAATCTGGAGAGTGCTGCGTGAGCAGCCACCGAAGGGGCACACGGTAGCGCAGCAGGCCGTAATCTCTCAGGTACCAAGGACAGATGGGGCGCAACACGGATGCGTGTTGCGCCTTTTTATCTTCTGGAAAAGAGCTATGACGACTCTGAAAGTGACGCCGCTCAATGCAGCACATCGCGCTATGGGTGCCAAGATGGTGAATTTCGGCGGTTGGGATATGCCGGTCAACTACGGTTCGCAGATCG
>JAVHRA010000202.1:0-1936 GCA_036171395.1 Gallionella sp.
ATGGCTATCTGGGGTCATATCTTCGTTCCGCATGGTTACATCGCTAGGTCATCCATGAGCGATGTTAGCAAAGCTAGTGTTTTTCAAATGCCGGAATAGTGGGGTGTTCCGCGTGTTCCAATCGGTATAACCAAGCCAGCAGTTCCGCCACCGCAATATAGAGTTGCGGGGGAATCTGTTGGTCGAGTTCTACTTGCATCAGCATGCCAACCAACTCTGCGGATTCGTGCACATAGACGCCGTGCTGTTTGGCGCGCGCTATGATGGCCTGCGCAATCAAGCCGCGACCTTTGGCGACGACTTTGGGCGCACCATCGCTGCTGCCGTAAGCCATGGCCACGGCATATTGCTGCGTTGATTTGTCCCATACCTTATTCATGAGTGCTCCACGAGCGCTGTATGCACGGCGATGTCGGCCTGAGCCAATGCCGCACGCAGCGCGGGCATGGCACGTTCAAACAGTTGCAGGGTCGCGGTATCGCCGGCTTGTAAGCGCAATTCCAGACCTTGTGCGGAGAAGGCCAGTTTGGCGTGCACGTCGCCCAACTTGGGCAAGTCCAGTTCCAACTCGGTATGCCAGCGCCGCTCTTGCTCGTTGCGGGCATGCGGCTCTTCGCCCTGTATCTCCCATTGCATCTGTTGCTCAGGCCAGACCTGTCCGATCCAAGTGAGTTGGTGCGTCTCCATGGCATGCAGTTGTTGTTGCACCAGCGGTATCAATTCCTTGGCAACCATGGTTTGTGCAACTTGCTTGGCGGCTTCGGAATGCGGGGAAGTGGTGACAGCATGCTGCGCATCTAGCGTGCTCTGATTCAGTTCAAACTTGGGCACGAGATCGAATAAACGATTCTGCGGTTCCACCAATAACTGCGCCGTGCTGCGTCCGCCTTGCACCCATTCAGCTTGGTGTGATTCATAGAATAAGCCGCTGTTACCGAGTGCGTCACGCAGCGCACTGGCGAGTTGTTTGCTATCGGGTGCGCTGTCGTGTGACGGCCACACGGCAGTGCCGCCCAGTTGTTGTATGGGCACTTTTTTGCCTGGCAAGTCGGCGAGGTCGGCCAACAAGCGCGCAGTCGCGCCTATCTGTTCTTGTGTGGAGAGCGGGTTGCTAGTTGCCAATAAACTCAAGCTGAGTTGCGGGCTGGTGGCGACGACGCGCAGATTGATGAGCTCGCCGCTGCGTATCTCGGCGGGCAGACGCATCTGTACCGTCTCGCCTGCGACCGCGACGTTATAGGCACCGGACTTGAGTTGAGTGCCGACCGTACCTTGCACTTGCTGTCCGACGGCCAGCTTGCTGCTCGCTGATGATGTGATGAGCGGCTTGTCGCTGCGTGTCAGGACTTTCAGGGCGTTGGATAGGTTAGTGGGCAACATCGCTCATGGTCTCGGACGTGCTCAGTAGCCCGCCGTATAGGCTTGGTGCAAACGTTGTTCCTGACGGTTGCTTTGCATGAGACGTTGCAGCTGCTCCATCCAGCCTTCGGTACGATTGCGTATCTCTCTGTCGTCAGCAAGGATCTTTTTGATCAAACTGATCTTCTGTTGACGTTCTGGTTCGTCCAGTTTTGCTACCGTATCCAGCGGCTTCATGGTGGCCACATGCAAGCTGCATTGCTCTTCAAGCAGAATCAATTTATCCCATTCGCCTTGTAGCGCGGCATCGCGCATTTGGCCGGTGATGCTGGAGAGGAATTGGTAGTTGCTGATGACTTGTGGTGTGCTCATGTCCTTATCCTCTGCCATAAACCAGTTGAGCTTGGCCGGCCGGCTTGTTGAATGCACTCGCAGCCGGTGTGGCATTGGGACGAATGCTTTCCCACGCCTCTTTTAATTCGCCCAGCAACTTGCTGACCTCATCCAGTATGGCTGTGTCGTTGTTGAGATTGGCCGCGACCAGACGCATCACCATATATTCATAGAGCGCAGCGAG
>JAVHRA010000203.1:0-3767 GCA_036171395.1 Gallionella sp.
GTGCATCGTTGACGATTTCGTCGAGAAAGCGGCTGGCTTGGCGCGCATTACGTGCAACTTCGGTCATGCCCTTTTTCTTGTTATCCAACTCTTCCAAGACAAACATGGGCAGGCAGATGTCGTGCTCTTCGAAGCGGTACAGACTGGTCGGGTCGTGCAACAGCACGTTGGTATCCAGAACGAAGAGTTTGGTGTGATTGTCCTTGGTGGCTGCTTTTTTACGTGGGGGCATGGTAGTGGCCTTTTAGTTGAGCGACTTGACGAAATCGAGCACCAATCGAGCATGCTCGGGGACTTTGACACCGCGCCATTCCTGACGCAAAACACCTGCTTTATCGAAGACAAAGGTGCTGCGCTCTATGCCGCGCACTTGTTTGCCATACATGTTCTTCATTTTCATCACGCCGAATAAAGCACACACAGCCTCATCGGGATCTGCAATCAATTCGAAGGGCAAAGTGAATTTGGTTTTGAAGTTCTCATGCGACTTGAGACTGTCGCGCGATACGCCCACTAGCTCACAGCCTGCGGCGAGAAATTCGGGGTAAAGATCGCGGAATTGTTGTGCTTCGGTGGTGCAGCCCGGTGTGTTGTCCTTGGGGTAGAAGTAGATTACCAAGTGTTTGCCGAGGTGGGCAGAGAGGGTGAAAGTTAAACCACTGGTAGCGGCTGCGGTGAAATTTGGTACGGTATTTTTTGGCATCGACGGGCTCGCTTTAGGTGTTGGGATTCTGTGCAAATTTCGTCTATATGGCAAGCACCATGATGGAATTTTTTCTTGGTGAAATTTATCAAACTTAAATAAAGTCATTGTTTGACTAACCGATATAGGCCGAGGATACTTCGCTTGCCCACGTTAGTCGTTCGAGAATTTGACGAAAGGGGTGGCCACGATGTTGTTCGATTTACAAATGGGAGATCAACGTGAGAAATAGTACAACCACACGCAGTGCAATGCTGCCTTTGCAATTTCAACACCCAGTTACCCTATACCTTATTCTGTTGTTGGCAGTGATCACACAGCCACAAACCGCGCATGCAGCGACTTCTGACGCACAGCTACAGCAATACATTATTTCGCTGTGCGGACGACCTGCCGGTAATCTCCCGCCGGGATGGGATGCGGTGTCTTTGAACGCGATGTGCGCGAATACCCAAGGTGGTTTTGCGGGGGGGACTGCCGGTGGTTCTGTCTCGGCCAATATTGGTAGCGTCGGCGTTAGTTCAGGATTGACGCATGGCGGAAATGACCGTGAACGTAGAGAGAAGAACAGGAATCAAGTCACAGCTGGTGCGAGTGCAGATGACGGAGGGTGGGGTTTTATGATTGCTCCGCAATATGGCAAAAGTGATCGACCCGATAGCGTGCTCGAGAATGGTTATAAGTCTGATCTGGCAGGGCTGATGGTAGGTGTAGATCACCGCTATTCAGACACTTTTGTATTGGGTGCCACTATAGGTCAGACCCGTGATAAAGCCACCTTTTTGACGGGTGGTGGTTCGCTCAAGACACGAAATAATCTGGCGACGCTCTACGGTACTTGGTTGCCTAGTGATGACATTGCGGTCGACGGCTATCTAGGCTACGGCAAGCTTAATTACGACAGTCAACGCCATGTGGCGTTCGGTACCATCAACGGTTATGCCACAGGCGCGACGACCGGTAGTCAAGTGCTAGCGGGTACCTCGGCAACCTATCTGAAGGAGTTGGGGCGTTACAACCTAGCGCCGTTCATCACCTTGGATTACATCAAGACTAAATTCAAAAATTACAGTGAACAAGGGGCGACCACACTAGAAATGCACTATGGTGATCGCAGCACCTTGTCACTTACCAGCAGCGTGGGTAGTCGTGTCTCCACATCCTATGGTCGAGACTGGGGAAGTTTGGAGCCTATGGCACGTTTCGCTTTTGTACATGAGTTCCAGAATCGTTTTCGTCAGATCAGCAACGAGTTGATCAGTACACCGGGTACGGGATTCCTTGTCGAAACTGATTCGCCTGACCGTAACTATCTTTTGTTGAGCTTAGGCATCAGCGCTGCGATGAACAGTGGAACTCAGTTGTACGCTGATTTTGAGAAGCGCACTCAAGACCGCTTTCTGAGTAGCTGGTCGCTCAGTGCCGGCGTGTTGATGGGATTCTGACAGCACAGTCATAGTCGGGGGCAGGTATGAGAATCTGGCTGCTCCTGATTGTGCTGTTCTCAGGTGGATGCGCAAGTCCTACGCAAAATTTTAATCAGCATGCCGCCCGCTTGGGTTTTGACAGGCAGCTGATAACAGGGGCTGGTTTTCGGCATGTCGTATACTTTAAACAGGGGCATGCGCCAGTAGGCTCTATCCTACATGTCTATTTAGATGGCGACGGCAGCCCCTTGTTAGCGCGCAACTTAGCCGCCAGCGATCCTACGCCGCATGTGCCTTTGATGCTGGACTTGATGGCTCAAGATCCTGTGAGCAGTGTTTATCTGGGCAGGCCTTGCTATCTCGGTTTGAGTGGCAGCGCTTCATGTACGCCGGTTCTATGGACTACAGCGCGTTACTCCCAGCAAGTGATAGACAGTATGACGGCAGCATTGAGTCGGATTTCGGCTGGTTACACAAGATTGGTATTACTTGGTTATAGCGGTGGGGGAACCTTGGCGATGTTGATGGCTGAGAACTTGTCCAAAACCGAGGCCGTCATCACGGTCGCGGCCAACTTAGACACCGAGCGTTGGGCAGCTTTGCATCGCCAGCCGACTTTGAGCGATTCACTCAATCCGGCAAAACGTGAAGCTTTGCCGATTGCCATCAGACAGCAACATTTCGCCGGAGCCGAAGATATCAACGTCCCGCCGCTTCTAATTAAAAATGCGATTGCTCAGCAAAAACAGGCTCATTTGAGGGTGTTTGAAGGACAAGACCACGCTTGTTGTTGGCGCGAGGTGTGGCCTGAGATATTGGAAAGTTTGAGTGACGATTAGTCTCAAGCTCACTGAGAAGGAGAGCGGAATGTATAACCAAACTAATGTGGTCAAACTGTTGCGCAAGCTGCCGATACTCCTATTGGCATGCACCTGCAGTGTTGCGCAAAGCGTCCAGCCCGTAGTGACTGAGCATACGAAGCTATTGCCTCCGCGCGCTGAGCCTTACGCTTTGCAAGTGGGTAGCGGCAAGGTCGCTGTCATTTTTTATGTCACTCGACTTGACCACGGCAAAGCAAAAATTTATCTGCGTCGAGCTGATCAACGTGTCGGTGTGCTGATGAATGATCTTGGTCGTGCGGGGGACAGTCAGGCCAATGATGGTGTGTATGCGGCACGCATCACAGTCGATACCGCAAGTTCCAAACCTGATAGTTGCTTCTCATATAGCGCTTACAGCACAGAGGGTAGCAGCGAATCGCGTTCCGCACCGTTTGACTTGTGTGTCAGCAGCTTGCCCGTGCGTGCGGCAACTTCTGATAAGCGTCATATTGTTACGATGGACAATGCCACCATGGCAATAGCCGATGAGTTGCTATTGATTCCTGCTGCCCATACTACAGCGCAGAGTATTAGGCGTATCGCATTTGAAATTGGAGCCAAAGTAGTTGGCCGCATTCCCGCTTTAGAAATCTATCAACTGCGATTGTCCGCCCCAGTGGCTGCCGCTAGGCTGACTGAGTTGATAGGCCAGCTGGCGCGGCGACCAGAAATAGACAAGGTCTCGGTGAATGCAGTCGGTAGTTATGCCTACACACCTTCCGATCCTGAGTATCCGGTACAACATGGTCTACAAAG
>JAVHRA010000203.1:3867-9243 GCA_036171395.1 Gallionella sp.
GGCGTCGCCTATGGCAGCAAGATACACGCGATACAGGTGAGTCCAGATGCGGTCATCACTGATATGGAAATGATACAAGGCTTTAACGATGCGGCTGCTTATGTGGCTGCACATGGTGAGGCCAAGGTGATCAACGCCAGCTTCAGTGTGTTAAATGCTTTCGCCAACTGGCCGGGAGTTTGTGGTGCCATTGACAGCTTGGTACAAGTGTTAGGTGTACCCCGTGCCATCGTTGTGAATGCCGTGGGTAACCAAGGAAATAACAGTTTCTATTATCCGGCACGTTGCAACGATCTACAGCCCGCGTTGACACGCAAAGACCTCTTTATCACCGTGGCCAACAGCGTCTCCTTGGTGCATACGGATTGCGCATCTGCCGCATTGGATCAACGTTGCAGCACGAGTAACTATGGCCCTTGGGTGGATATCGCAGCGCCCGGTTCGGTAATTCGCTCTACCGCTTTGGGGGGAGGTTATGTCAGCCAGACTGGCACCTCCTTCTCTGCACCTATTGTGTCCGGTGCCGCTGCTATCCTACAAAGTTGCGGTGTGCCACTGGATCAGATCGAGAGCACACTCAGAACGAGTGCCAATGTGACTGTCAGCTTCCCAGATGGCAGCAGCGCACCTAGGTTGGATATCTACCGTGCCTTACAACAACGTGACCGTGCTCCAACCGGCGTGAGTATGCCCGTAGTCTCATTGAACGAGGGCACGGATACCTCGGCGGGTATGGAGGTGGGCACCTTGACCGCTGTTGATCCCGATAGTTGTGATCATTTCAGTTTTAGTATCGTCGGTGGCGCGGATGCAGCTCATTTTTCCATCAGCGGCTCGGCCAATGACAGGTTGCGTTTGACGGCAGGTGTGCTGGATTACGAGACCAAGACCAGTTATGCCGTAATTGTGCGCGTCACCGATTTCAACGGATTGAGTTTCGACCAGCTGCTGACCGTCAGCGTCAATGATCTCAACGACAACCCGCCTGTTATCACCACATCAGCCACGCTTATTGTGAGCGAGAGTGCAAGTTTCTCCGTGCCTTTGAGTTCAACAGATGTTGATACCGTGGGTATCAATCCAGCCACCTTCAGCCTTATTGGGGGTGCTGATGTTGCCAAGTTCAGTATTGTGGGAAGCAACCTCACGATGGCAGCGAAAGATTTTGAGTTACCGAGTGATGCGGATGCCAACAACACTTACGTGGTACAGGTCAGCGCGAGTGATGGCGTGCACAGCACCGTCAAAATCATCACGGTGACGGTCAATGATGTGAACGACAATGCGCCTGTCATCACGACGGCTGCCGCGCAGGGTGTCAATGAGAATGCGGTTTTTGCTGTGCCCTTGAGTTCTACGGATGTCGATACGGTAGGTATCAATCCGGCCAACTTCAGCATCAGCGGCGGGGCAGATGCCGCCCAGTTTAGTATCGTGGGAGCTAACCTGACGATGGCTGTAAAGAACTATGAAGCGCCCATAGATGCGGATGCGAATAACAGTTATGTGGTCGATGTGAGTGCCCAAGATGGTGCAAATACAAGCATCAAGACCATCACGGTCATGGTTGTCAATATCAACCACGCACCCACTGGTTTACCTTATGTCGACGGGGTTAGAACGGTAGGGCAGACGCTCACGGCGCAGACTTCCTCCGGCATCTTACCTAATCCTATTGCCGATGAAGATGGCCTAGGCACTTTCCATTATCAATGGTTGAGGGGGGGCACACCAGTCGGAACGGATAGCGACACCTATACTTTGGTCGCAGCCGATCTGGGTGCATATATGGCGGTCTGTGTTACTTACACCGATGGAGGCGGCCAGGCAGAGCAAGTTTGTAGTGGGGCGGATGCACTCGCCGTCGGTGATCCGCACCTCACCACGGTGGATGGTTTGCACTACGATTTTCAGAGTGCGGGAGAGTTCGTTGCCTTGCGTGGACGCAATGGTTTGGAGATACAGACACGGCATACACCGGTCTCGATTGCGTCGGCTATCACCGATCCCTATATCGGTCTGAACTCTGCCGTGAGCATCAACACGGCGGTCGCAGTACGCGTCGGTAAACATAGAGTCACCGTGCAAACCGCCAACACTGCTACACCAAGTTTGCTCGTGCGTGTGGATGGTTTGCCTATGACTATTCCAAGTGCAGGTCTCGAACTAGGTATCGGTGGTCATCTGCTTGGCTTGCCAGATGGTGCGATGCAGATAGACTTTCCCGATCAGACCACGTTGGTGGTCACGCCCGGTTGGTGGGCAACGTATGCAATCTGGTATCTCAATCTCTCTGTGTTGCACACTTCGGGCTATGAAGGACTGATGGGCGCGCGTGCATCAGGAAGTTGGTTACCTAGACTATCTGATGGGTCGTCATTGGGATCGATGCCGGTAAGTCTGCAAGATCGCTATGCGGATCTGTATGTGCGATTTGCGGATTCATGGCGTGTCAGTGACAAAAACAGCCTATTCGATTATGGCTCAGACTCGAATACGCAGACTTACACGCTGGCAGGATGGCCTAAGAGCAAGCCGCCTTATCTCGCTGCGCAGTGGCCCGTAGTTAAGCCTGCCAGTCGAGAGCTTGCGCAGCGAGCTTGTCGCGTTATCGTTGCCAAACAAGCGCAGGCTGATTGCGTATTCGATGTGATGGTTACCGGACATGCAGGTTTTGCTCGTACCTATCTAAGCAGCCAGCGGATACTAGCCGGTTTGACGCGTACCCGAGTGCAAGAAGACAGAAGCAGCGTAAATGATAAGGATAGTGTCACGTATACCGCGACGGTGGAACACAATGCAGCTACGCTGGCGTCCAATGTGTCGAGCGGTGTGATACCAGTCGGTAGCGTGCAGTTTATCTTGGATGACCATCCCATTGCGAATCCCATTAGGCTGGATAAGAGCGGACTAGCCAGTGTGAATTTATCCAAACGCAAGGTTGGTGGACAGCATGTCATGGCACATTTCCTGCCTGAAAAAGGCAGTGGTTTCTTGCCCAGCCGCAGCCCTGACGAGCGCATCAAGTTAAGCCGAGTAGGAGCGCCGTGACGGGTGTCAGCAGACGGAAGCATGGTTAGGCAATGATATTTAAATCAAGGAGAGCAAGATGAACTTCATTTCAATTTTTCGGCAGGTCGCGCTGGTGTGTATGGTCATGCTGCCCACGTTGGCTGGTGCGACCAGCAGTGCCGGCGATATCTCACGTATCACTGGCGAAGGACTCGCGCAGGTCAAGGCTAGCGACGGCAGCATACGCAAGCTGGCTAAGGGCGATGCGATCTATTCTGGAGATACCATCAGTACTGGTGCCGACACGACCTTGGACATTTTGTTTGCAGACGGCTCACGATTCTCGTTGGGTAAGAAATCTGCTTTGGTAGTAGATAAGTTTGTCTATAACAACAAGGATAAGGAAGGTGACAGTTTTCACTCGCATATCATTAAAGGACTGTTTCGTTTCGTCTCTGGCTTGATCGCAAAATCGCAGAGCCGTGATATGACGGTTGGTGTCAGTGTCGCCACCATAGGCATACGCGGTACGCATGTGCAGGGCGAGGTCACCGAACGTCAGGAGCTTGAAGGGGTGACTACCGATGCTTCGGCCAAGGTGATGCTGTTGGAGCCGGAAGAAGAGGGTAAGCAAACCTCTATCGTGGTCTCTAATGAATTTGGCAGTGTCGTGGTTGATAAGCCAGGTTATGGAACCGAGATACCGGATGAAAAGAGTCCACCTTCGCCGGTGCGCAAGATGCAGTTACACACCATAGATAACATCCAACGCGCGATGCGCAACTCGGTACGTCAGAGCGGTACGGCCAGACCCAAAATGTGAAGTTTTTGTTAAGCATGCACGTCTCGCAAAAGTGCATGGGCTATGGTACGTTGCCGTCCCATTTAACGATGAATCGTAGCGATGACTGATGAAGACTTTATGCGCGAGGCACTCCGTCTCGCAGAGCAAGCCACCCGGATGGGGGAGGTGCCGGTGGGGGCTGTGGTTGTTAAAGACGGGCAGATTGTAGGCCGTGGCTTTAACTCACCCATCACGCTGCACGATCCCTCTGCGCATGCAGAGATGCAGGCCTTGCGTGAAGCCGCCAAAGTGCTGGGTAACTACCGACTGGTAGGCTGCGAACTTTTCGTCACCTTAGAACCTTGTTTGATGTGTGCTGGTGCGATCATGCATGCGCGTGTCGCACGACTCGTGTATGGTGCCAGCGACGTTAAGACAGGAGCGTGTGGCAGCGTGGCGGATACCTTTGCACAACCTAGCTGGAATCATCACACCAAGGTCATCGGTGGTGTATTGGCACCACAATGCGGCGAAACCTTGAGCGCCTTTTTCGCCATGCGGCGCGCACAAAAAAAATCCGTATGAACATCAAGATACATTTGGCTACACAGCGTTTGCAGTTATACGCCGACAGCGGCGTGTTGCTGCGTGACTATGCGGTGTCCACCGCCAAGCAGGGCATGGGCGAATACCGTGGCAGTTATTGCACGCCACGCGGGCTGCACATCGTGCGCGCCAAGATCGGTCAGGGCTGTCCGGCCGGTACGGTATTCGTTGCTAGGCGAGCCACCGGTGAGCTATACACGCCGGAATTGGGCGCGCGTTTTCCCGAGCGCGATTGGATATTGACGCGCATCTTGTGGCTGTCCGGTTGCGAGGTGGGTTACAACAGATTGGGCGCATGTGACACCATGCGTCGTTATATATACATACACGGCACACCCGACAGTGTCATCTTGGGCGTGCCCGGTTCACATGGTTGCATCCGTATGGCGAATGCCGATCTGATTGAATTATTCGATCTGGTATCCGCCGGTATCACAGTCGAAATCATTGCATGAGGAAATTAAAATGACGCAGCGCTTTACCGTAAGTTTGCTCAACTGGCACGATGGCGAACCGCTGCTCAAAGCGATACGCACGGCAGTGTTCATCAAAGAGCAGGGCGTACCCGAAGAGATGGAATGGGACGAACATGATGCGACTTGCAGACACGCGCTGGCGCTCAGTCTCAACGGTGACGCAATAGGTTGCGGTCGCATGTTCAGCAACGGTCATATCGGCCGCATCGCAGTGTTGCCCGAGTGGCGCGGCAAGATGGTGGGTACCGCCATCATGGAAGCCTTTCTTAACTATGCCGATGCACACGACTATCCCCAAGTTGATGTCGATGCTCAGGTGCAAGCCAAACCTTTCTATCACCGCTTCGACTTCGTCGAACGTGGCGAAGTGTTTATGGATGCGGGTATTCCGCATATCAAAATGTTGCTCAAACTGAAATGAAGCAACTCGCCCTTTAGTTGTATATGCAAAGCCTGCCTGAACTGAGTGAACTGGAACATATACTCGAGCTGGGGCGT
>JAVHRA010000204.1:0-1911 GCA_036171395.1 Gallionella sp.
AATAACGTCACTCGCTGAAAACTCTCGTGGAATAAGGCTGAACCACAGTTGTCACAGACTCTATCGGATGCAGCAGTACGCCGCCATAGTCCAAACGCTCTATCTGTCTAAGGAATTCCTTAGACGATTCTCACCCTAACCCTCTTGCCCTTCACTTTCCCTGCATTGAGTTTGCGCATCGCGTCTTGTGCAATATGCCTATCCACTGCGACATAAGTGGAGAACTCGGTGACGTTGATCTTGCCGATCTGTTCCTTTTTGTAGCCTGCGTCGCCGGTGAGTGCGCCCAGCACGTCCCCGGCGCGTATTTTTTCTTTACGGCCACCGAGTATCTGTAGCGTGACCATAGGTGCGACTAGCGGTTCGTCGTCTTCGGCTTGTAGTTCGCTTAGCTCATGCCACTCGGGTTCGATATGCATCATCTGCGCGATGGTGATGATGCGGTGACGGTCGGTGGGGCCGCACAGGCTGAGCGCCCAGCCGTTCTCGTCGGCGCGACCGGTACGACCGATGCGGTGGACATGCACTTCGGGGTCGGGGGTGACATCGACATTGATAACGGCTTCGAGTCGTGCGATGTCTAGGCCACGTGCCGCGACGTCGGTTGCAACCAACACTGAGCAGCTGCGATTGGCGAATTGGATCAGCACTTGGTCACGCTCGCGTTGCTCCATGTCGCCGTTCAGCGTCAGCGCATTGATACCTTGCGCGTGCAGCAGCTCTAGCAGCGAGCGGCATTGTTGTTTGGTGTTGCAAAACGCCAGTGTGCTGACGGGGCGATAGTGCTTGAGCAAAATGGGCACGGCTTCCAGACGTTGCTCGTTATCTATCTTGTAGAAGCGTTGGCGTATCTTGCTTTCCTCGTGCTGTTCTAGCAGCTTCACCTCCTGTGGGTCGCGCATGAACTGGCGTGCCAGTCGTGCGATGCCTTCGGGATAAGTGGCCGAGAACAACAGGGTCTGGCGCTCACGCGGACAGTTGCGCACCACATACGCCATAGCATCGACGAAGCCCATGTCCAACATGCGATCCGCTTCGTCCAGCACCAAGGTGTTGAGCGCGTCGAGATTCAAAGTGCCGCGTTCGATGTGGTCCATGATGCGGCCGGGTGTGCCAACCACGATATGCGCACCGTGTTCCAAGCTGGCGATCTGCGGGCGCATGGTGGAGCCGCCGCACAGCGTGAGTATCTTGATGTTGTCTGCCGCGCGCGCTAAACGGCGCAGCTCTTGCGTCACTTGGTCGGCCAGTTCACGCGTCGGGCACAGCACCATGGCTTGCACGGCGAAACGGCGCGGATTGAGATTGGTGAGCAGCGGGATCGAGAACGCGGCGGTCTTGCCGCTACCGGTCTTGGCTTGCGCGATCAGATCTTTGCCGGCCAGCGTAATAGGCAGACTGGCCGCCTGTATCGGCGTCATGCTGGTGTAGCCGAGCTGCTGCAAGATGGCCTGCATGGCAGGCGCAAGATTCAAATCGGTGAAGGCAGTGCTGAGTGTGTCGTTCATACTCAGTCCTTGCGCTTACGCGAGTAGAAAGGATTGAACGGCTGCTTCTTCAGCGCGATCTCGGCTTTGGTCTTGGGCATCAGCATATTGCGTATGCCGGGCTTCTTCGCAGCGAGGTGCGCATCCACTGCTGCCTTGATCACCTCAGGCTGGATGTAGAGCGTGACGTGATCGCCAACTAGGTGATAGTCGGCCAGATGTTCTTTGAGACGATAGATGTGCTTGGCGTTGTCGTCTTTCTTGCGCTGACTCTCCATCATCTTTTGCGCGTCGGCAGACAGTGCATAGCCGCCATCGATCTCAACGATAAGTCCGTAAGCGGACACGCGCGCGAAGGCGTCGGAGAGTTTGCTGGCAGAAGGGATAGTCTCTTGCGCCATATCGATGGCGGTGGCGATCTCGA
>JAVHRA010000205.1:0-9186 GCA_036171395.1 Gallionella sp.
AATTTCTTCATCAAAAGTCAACATATTTTTTCTCCTTTGCCTATCGGGTGTTACTACCGATTTTCATTTTCACTTACATCGACCGGAAGGCTGCCTTAGCAGATTCCGATCATGCTAATTTAACGTTACTGACATGCCTCGCACTCAGGATTATCAATTGAACAGAACTTAGTCTCTGTAACGATTCCGCCACTAGGCACGGCATTCAAGGCGCCTGCTTTGCCTGTCGATTTCTCCGCAGAGGTCGCCCCCAAAGTGCGCAGGTAATAGGTGGTCTTGAGGCCGCGCAACCAAGCTAGCTTGTAAGTCTCATCCAATTTGCGACCCGATACACCCGACATGTAGATGTTCAGCGACTGCGCTTGATCTATCCACTTCTGGCGACGTGATGCAGCTTCTATCAACCAGCTAGGCTCAACCTCAAACGCCGTTGCATACAGGGTACGCAGCTCAGTGGGGATACGATCTATCTTGGACAGACTGCCATCGAAATACTTGAGGTCAGAAATCATCACTTCGTCCCAAATACCCAGTTGCTTGAGGTCGCGCACCAGATGCTCGTTCATCACCGTGAATTCACCGGACAGGTTCGACTTGACGAAGATGTTCTGGTAAGTCGGCTCGATACAGGCCGAGACACCGATGATATTGGAGATGGTCGCGGTCGGTGCAATGGCCACGCAGTTAGAGTTGCGCATACCGTGCTGCTTGATGCGAGCACGCAAAGCATCCCAATCCATGCTGACCGAAGTGTCCACCTCGACATAGCCGCCACGTTCGGTACGCAGCATGTCCAAGGTATCCTGAGGCAGGATGCCGCGATCCCACAGACTGCCGCGATAGCTGGCGTAACGGCCACGCTGTTCAGCCAGCTCGGTGGATGCCCAGTAAGCGTAATAGCACACCGCCTCCATGGAACGGTCCGCGAACTCGACCGCTTCTTGCGAAGAGTAAGGAATGCGCAATTCGTGCAAGCAGTCTTGGAAACCCATGATGCCCAAGCCGACTGGACGGTGCTTAAGATTGGAGTTGCGCGCCTTAGCGACCGCGTAGTAATTGATGTCGATGACGTTATCCAACATGCGCATTGCAATATTGATGGTGTTGCGCAACTTGTCGTGATCGATCTGCCCGAACTTCTCGTGGCCGCGCGGATACAAATGCGCCACTAGATTGACCGATCCCAGATTACATACCGCGATCTCGTTGTCATTGGTGTTGAGCGTGATCTCGGTACACAGATTGGAGCTGTGCACCACACCCACATGCTGCTGGGGTGAACGGATGTTGCAAGGATCTTTGAAGGTGATCCATGGATGGCCTGTTTCGAACAGCATGGTCAAAATCTTGCGCCACAATCCGGCAGCTTGCACTCGCTTGAACAACTTCAACTCGCCAGTCACAGTTTTGGCTTCGTAATTGGTATAGGCGCGCTCGAAGTCGGCACCGAACTTGTCGTGCAGGTCGATGGCGTCATTAGGTGAGAACAATGTCCACTCACCACCTTCCATGACGCGCTTCATAAACAGATCAGGGATCCAGTTGGCAGTATTCATATCATGCGTGCGGCGACGGTCATCACCGGTGTTCTTGCGCAGATCCAAAAACTCCTCAATGTCTAAGTGCCAAGTCTCAAGATAGGCACACACCGCCCCCTTACGCTTGCCGCCTTGATTCACCGCCACCGCAGTATCGTTCACCACTTTCAGGAACGGCACCACGCCTTGCGATTCGCCATTCGTACCCTTGATGTGGGCACCCAGTGCGCGCACCGGTGTCCAGTCATTGCCCAGACCGCCGGCGAACTTGGCCAGCAGCGCATTCTCTTTGATGGCTTCATAGATGCCATCCAGATCGTCGGCTACCGTCGTCAAATAGCAAGAAGACAGTTGTGAACGCAACGAGCCAGAGTTGAACAACGTCGGTGTCGAGCTCATGAAATCGAAACTGGACAACAAGCGATAGAACTCAACAGCGCGTGCTTCACGGTCGATTTCATTCAGCGCCAGGCCCATCGCTACGCGCATAAAGAAAGCCTGTGGCAACTCGATGCGTTTCTGTTCGATATGCAGGAAGTAGCGGTCGTACAAAGTTTGCAGGCCCAGATAGCCGAACTGCAAATCACGCTGCGCATCCAGCTCTTTACCCAGACGCTGCAGGTCGTATTGAGCCAGACGCGCATCCAGCAACTCGGCTGCTATAGCCCGCTTAATGTACTTGGGAAAGTACTCGGCATATCGGGTCGCCATATCGGATTGAATGATCTTCTCACCCAACACTTCGCTACAGAAACTATTCAACAACAGACGGGCCGTGACGAAATCATAAGCCGGTTCTTTTTCGATCAAGGAACGCGCCGACAAGATCAAACACTTGTCGACCTCATGCTGCGGCACGCCGTCATACAAATCTTTGAGCGTCAACTTAAGCACCGCTTCGACATCGACCACATTGCCCAAGCCGATACAAGCAGACTGCACCACTGTAGTGAGACGCTCTACATCTAGCGGAGCGACCGTGCCGTCCGCATGTTTGACATTGATAACCTGAGTGGGCTCTAGATGTTTGACCTGAGCACGTGAGCGCGAGCGCTCTTCGCGATACAACACATAAGCACGCGCTACATCGTGTTCGCCGGAACGCATCAGCCCCAGCTCGACTTGATCTTGGATGTCCTCGATATGCATCGTGCCGCCGTGTGGCATGCGACGCAACATGGCATTCACCACTGCGGCAGTCAGTTGCTCGACCATCTCACGCACTCGCGCGGATGCAGCACCCTGCCCGCCCGTTACCGCGATGAATGCCTTGGTCAGCGCCACCGCAATTTTGGACGGCTCAAAGGAAACGACCGCACCGTTGCGGCGTATCACTTTATATTGGTCCAATTGGGCGGATGAGGCTGCGGATGAAATCACGGAATCGTTCATTGTATGGTTGGATATCGGAGAGGGTTTTACGCTTTCGGTTGCGGCTTGTAGCATGGACATCTCCCTGTAAATTTGGCTGTATTGGAATTAGGTATTTTTCACTGAAACCACTATATATAGTATTTTTTTTCAGCGAGCGCGCTAATTGTAGTGGTGTGAGATTTTATTGCAAGAAAAAAAACGGCCTAGGTATTTAGGCCGTTCATCTGCATAGAGATTTTTTTAGGACAAACTGGTGAGATAACGTAACCAGTCGAAATAAGGGCCCGGATCGGTCTTGCGCTGAGGCGCAATGTCGCTGTGGCCGGTGATGCCCAATGGGCCATAGCGTGCACGCAAAGCCAAGGTCAATCCCTCCAAACTCCGATATTGAGCATCCGCGTAGGGCGCCGTGTCACTCCCTTCCAGCTCTATCCCTATCGAGTAGTCATTGCACTTGTCACGCCCCTGCCAACAAGAGACACCCGCATGCCAGGCACGTTGCGCACACGACACGAATTGAATGACACGCCCGTCACGGCGGATGAAAAAATGCGCGGAAACCTGCAAGCCTGCGATGGTCTGATAATAAGGATGTTCGTCCGGGTTCAAGGTATTGGTAAACAACTGCTGCACACCCGGCCCGCCAAACTGCTCGGGCGGCAAGCTGATGTTATGGATTACCAACAGGCTTATTTGACCCGCGCTGCGCGCATCACAATTCGGCGAGGGCAGTATCTCGACATCACTGGCCCATCCCTGCGCATCAATTCTCATCATCTTGGCCTTCCGGCGCCTTGATAGCCAAACGCTCCATGCGGTAGCGCATGGTACGAAATGTCAGTCCCAACAGCTTGGCGGCGGCAGTCCGATTGAAGTGCGTCTTATCTAACGCCGTCAACAAAGCTTGGCGCTCCACTTGATCTAAATACTCCGTCAGAGAGTAACGACCACTGGGCAAAGTGCTAGCACCCGCGTGCGTCTCACTTTCGACGGGTGCCAGTTGCAAGTCATACTCCGAGATCAAACCATCCGAGCACAGTGCCAAGGCACGTTCGATGACATTTTCCAGTTCGCGCACATTCCCCGGAAAGGAATAGCCACATAACTGGCGTAACGCCGCTTCGGAATAACGTGCAGGTGTATTTCCGCGCAAGCGCTCCAAGGTCTGCTGGGCGATCTCACCGATATCTTCGCGTAGTTCACGCAAGGGCGGCATGTTGATCGGAATCACATTCAGTCGGTAGTACAGATCTTGGCGAAACTTACCTTGTTTGACGCGCTCCCCTAGGTCGTGATGGGTGGCACTGATGATGCGCACATCGATGGCATCCTCATTGGTCGCACCGACCTTGCGCACCCGCTTCTCCTGGATGACGCGCAATAACTTGACCTGCATCGCCAATGGCAGGTCGGCCACTTCGTCGAGAAACAAAGTGCCGCCATGCGCCGCTTGGAAGAATCCATCCCTATCCTTGTCGGCGCCGGTGAAAGCACCTTTCTTGTAACCGAAGAACTCACTCTCCATCAGATTCTCGGGAATCGCTCCGCAGTTCACCGCGATGAGCGGCTGGTCACGGCGCGGACCGCTTTGCACGATCAAGCGTGCCGCCAACTCTTTACCACTGCCGGACTCACCGCTGATATGGACCGGCGCCTGACTGCGCGCCACACGTTCAATCAGGTCGCGCACCTTTTGCATCGCCGGAGAGTTGCCGAGCAAACCTCGCTCATGACCCGCCGGCGCCTGCGGCAAACTCAAGGCCGCTTTGACCAAACTGCGCAACTGATCCAGCGCGACTGGCTTGGCGAGATAATCGAATGCGCCCGACTTGAGCACATGAATGGCGTTCTCCATATTGCCGTGCGCAGTGATCACAGCGACCGGCACATCCAGATTATGTTGCGTGATGTACTGCACCACTTCCAAACCGTCTCCATCAGGCATGCGCATATCGGTCAGACACAGGTCATAACGGCGTTCCGCCAGTTTGGCCAAAGCCTCGCGCACGTTGCCCGCTTTATCCACGCGCAGCCCCATCTTGAGCAGCGTCATTTCGAGCAACTCCAGGATGTCCTGTTCGTCATCCACCAACAGGACGCGCGGCGCCTTGCCAGACTTGTCATGTTGCATTTCCATGCGTCTCTCCAAAAGTGATACGGAAGCAGGCACCATCATGCCCCTCGCGTTTGCGATACTGTAATTTTGCACCGTTCGCTGCGCACAGCTCCTTGGCGATGTAGAGCCCCAAGCCGGTACCTTGTGCGGCGGTGGTGAAGAATGGCTCGAACAATCGGCCACTCTGTTCCTCTGCGATGCCCGGGCCGTCGTCCTGCACATCCAGCTGCACGCCCGTCTCTTCATGCACCACGATCAAGATCAGACTACCCGACTGACGACGCCCATAGCGCAAGGCGTTGCCGCATAGGTTCCATAACACCTGACGCAAATGACCACGATCGAATGCAACCGGAATCACCCCATCGGCCAGCAACACCATCAGCCCCGCATCCAATTTCTCGGCGCGGATGAACTCCTCGACAAACCCATGCAAGGTCTCATGTAAATCGAATTGCTCGGTCTGCACCCGGTCGCGCCTGTTGAGCTGCATGACATCGTGCACGATACGATTGATGCGTTGGGTATTGTCCAGCACGATCTGCAACAAGCGTTGCTGCTGCGCATCGATTTCGCCTTCCTGTAGCAACTCGGTGGCATAACTGATCGCCGAGAGCGGGTTACGTACCTCATGTGCGATGTTGGCGGTCAAACGCCCCAAGGCGGCTAATTTGATCTGCTGCGCTTCGGCCTGTACGCGCTGCATGTCTTCCACAAAGATCACTGCGCCATGCACCGCCGTATCACGCCCTACTCCGACAAAACGTAAGCGCGCCTGCATGCCCATATCCAACTGCAGCGTCTCGCGATTGTTGCTGCCATTGTTGCGCCATAGCGCGTATTGGCCATACAACAATGGGAACGTCTCAGACAACGCTTCTCCTTCCTGATGGCTATGGTGCAGCAAGCGCGCCGCGCTGGGATTCATCTGCATGATGCCGCCATTCGCATCGACCACCAGCACACCATCCTGCATATCGCGCATCACCAGACGATTGGCTTCCGCCATGCTGATCAGATCGCGCCCGCGCCGTTGCGCCAGCAGCTGACTATCGACCGCATATTTGGCCAAGTTATGCGCCATCCATGCCACCGCAAAATAAGCCATGCATTGCAAACCGACCTGTACGAACTGTGCGACAGGCACATCGTCATGCAACACCGCGTAGGCGTGCACCAGCAAAGTGGCGATACTGGCCAGCGCCGCAAAGAACAAGGTGATGCGGCCACGGCTGACCAAGCCGGCTGCCGCAAGGGAAATCAATATCAACAGGCCAATGTTGCTCTGTATGCCGCCACTGGCATACGACAATACCGGCAACATTAGGATGTCGCCACAGACCTGCCAGGCGAGCTGCAAAGTGAAGCCTGGCCGGCGCAAACGCAATAGTATGAAGGAGACAACCACCGCTGCCAGATAGACCACGCTGACACCGAAGAACAGCACTATATTTCTTGCGTCCAGGCCCAGACGGCTACCCAGCAGCCAGCCCAACACCACGAACAGGCTGGCCAGAATCAGGCGATAGATATTGTAGTAGCGCAACGAGCGCCAATAGTCAGCGGAATACAGTGGAGTGCTAGGGGGAGGCATCAGTGCGCCGCCGATGTTGGAAGCTCAATCGCGATAGGCATCACGATGCGCCGCGCAACAGAAATTTTTGCCTTGCGCCGGTACGCTCTCGCCCTTGGGCACATGTACGCCGCATTGCGCGCACACCACCATATCCTCGCTGCGCGGTGGCTCTTGAGCAGGCGGCGTGGAGTTATTACGGTAGGAACGCAGCACAAGATAAACCAAGCCGGCAATCGCAACGAAGAACAACAAACGGCTCATAGACTATCTCCTTATGCTGGCCGAGTCAGACACGGCGGGTAGATCAGAATTCGCGGTTGGCGGCGAAGTGCGCCAAATCCAGCAGACATTGCTTGTACTGCGTATCAGGCAAAACTGCCAGTGCGGCGCAGGCTGCCTCAGTCTCGCGCAAAGCCATCTGACGGGTGTGATCGAGCGCACCGGTGGCATGGATAATCTCGAGCACTGCACCAAACTGTTCCACATTGCCTTGCTCGATCGCCTCGCGCACCACGGCGGCCTGTGCGGCAGTGCCGTGTTGCATCGCGTAAATCAATGGCAGCGTGGGCTTGCCTTCAGCCAAATCGTCACCGAGATGCTTGCCGGTCTTGGCTTCTTCTGCCGAGTAATCCAACACGTCATCGACCAACTGGAAGGCTGTGCCCAGATGCATACCGTAGATCGCAGCAGCTTCCTGCTCAGCCGCACTGGTCTTGCCCAATATCGCCCCTAAACGCATGGCAGCTTCAAATAGCTTGGCCGTCTTGCAATGGATGACGCGCATATAGTTGGCGGTATCCACATCAGCATCGTGGCAGTTGAGCAATTGCAGCACTTCACCCTCGGCGATCAGATTGGTCGCATCGGCCAAGGTCTGCATCACGCTCATCTCGCCCGCTTCCATCATCATCTGGAAAGCGCGGGAATATAAGAAGTCACCTACCAACACACTGGCGGCATTGCCGAACAGCGCACTGGCAGTGGCTTTGCCCCGGCGCAGGTCGGATTCATCCACCACATCGTCGTGCAACAGCGTGGCGGTATGGATGAACTCCACCACCGCAGCCAGATTGTGCTGCTGCTTGCCGTGATAGCCGAAAGCGTGCGCTGACAACACCACCAGCGCGGGACGCAAGCGCTTGCCGCCCCCGCCTATGATGTATTCGGCGATCTGATTGACCAACACCACTTCGGAATGCAAGCGTGTGCGTATGACTTGATCGACTGCAGCCATATCGTCTGCCAGCAATTTTTTGAAGTTATCTAAAAACACGTTATATCCTGATCTTTCATGCACTTTAGGTGTGCGTGATTTTTTGTGGCGCGCATTGTCTCACAAATTATCTATGCATTCTCAGCCGCCACTGCGGCGGGCTTGCGTGCCGTTTCGCGCCGACGCAACACCACACCTATGCCTATGCCCAGCAGGCTAAGCGCCAGCACATAGTGCGCCGGCGCCATGCGATCCAGCGGTAGCAACATACTCACCATGACCGGCGTCAAGCCGCCGAACAGCGCATAAGCCATGTTGTAGGAAAAAGATAATCCCGAGAAACGCACCACCGGCGGAAAGGCTCGCACCGCCGTGCTCGGCACCACGCCGATCACACCTACGCAAAATCCACTGATCGCATAGGCTATATATATATGTTGTGGTGCCACCGCCATCTGCATATAGAAACCCATCGCACTCAGCCCCAGCAAGGCGCAGCCCACCATCAACACCCGCCCAGGGCCATAACGATCCGCCAGCGCGCCGTACACCACACAGCCCAAACTCAGAAACAGTGTAGCGATACTATTGGCCTGCAAGGCGGTGGTCGCGGGGATGGCATACAGCTTTTGGATCAGCGTAGGCGTCATCAATATCATCACCACGATGGCCGCCGACAACAGCCAAGTCATCAGCATGGTGAGTACGATGGCGGGCTTATGCCCACGTATCACCTGCTTAAGCGGCAACTCATCGGCAAGTTCTTGGCGCGCCTGCATCTCCTTGAACACCGGCGTCTCATGCAACCACTGACGCAACCACACCGAGATAAAGCCAAACACCCCGCCTATGATGAAAGGCACACGCCAGCCGTTAGCCAGCAACTCGTCCGGGTTGTAAGCCTGATTTACTGCCGTCGCCACCAAGGAGCCCAACAAAATGCCGCCGGTCAGTCCGGCGGTCAGCGTGCCGCAGGCGAAGCCCACATGACGCGCCGGCACATGCTCGGAGACGAACACCCAAGCGCCCGGCACTTCGCCGCCGATGGCCGCACCCTGCATCACGCGCAACAGCAACAACAGGATGGGCGCCCATATGCCAATGCTGGCGTAGGTGGGCATTAGACCAATAGCGAAAGTAGGCACCGACATCAAAAAGATACTCAGCGTGAACATCTTCTTACGCCCCAGCAGATCGCCGAAGTGCGCCATCACGATGCCACCCAAAGGACGCGCCAGATAACCAGCCGCGAAGATGCCGAAGGTCTGCACCTGACGCAACCATTCCGGCATATCGGCGGGAAAGAACAACTTGCCTATGACCACGGCGAAGAACACGAAGATGATGAAGTCGTAGAACTCCAGCGCTC
>JAVHRA010000206.1:0-9152 GCA_036171395.1 Gallionella sp.
TGTAGCGGTGCGGCTTCGAGTTTGCAAGGACGAGTTTGCGCGATGCGGCTGCGCGAGATCAGCCCCGCATTTTCTAACACTTTGAGATGTTTGCTGATGGCCGGTGCGCTGATGTCGAAGGGCGTGGCCAGTTCATTGACCGACAGTTCACCGCTGGCGAGTTGCGCCAAGATGGCGCGCCGGGTGGGATCGGCAAGTGCGGCGAAAGTGCTGCTGAGCGGATCGCTGTTCATGTTCGTCATGTCATTAATTAACCGATTGGTAAAATAAAGCCGTGCATGAGATTTGTCAAATAGGGCGGCAATGAACGCAGGATTTTTACCGCAGGTCGTGGTGTTGTCGCACTCGCTGTGCCGAGTGTGCAGATAGGCATCATAAAATCAACCAGTTAAAAAAAACCATCATCCGGGGGGTAGAATCCGCCGCTTGTTGCATTGGCAGCGTAAGTGATGTGTCCGAAACAGGAAGAGAAGTAGTGAACTTGATGCCCTTAGATGTGTTGATCGGTGTGGTCCTGACTTGGATCGCGTTGGGTGTGTGCGCGCTGTCCTTGCAACGTTACCCGCGCCTCATCGCTACTGTGTTGTTTCCCCTCGGCGGGTTTGCCGCATTGTTGTTGGCTTGGCAGGGCTTAGGCGCACTCAGTCATGTGGCGCATAGCATGGTGTTGCCACTGGGGCTGCCCGATCTGCCCATGCATCTGCGTCTGGATGCCTTGTCGGGTTTCTTCCTGATTCTGTTAGGCGTGGCGAGCTTCGGTGTGTCGCTGTATGGCAGCGGTTATTTTGGCGCGATGAATGGCCGCACGCTGGCCTTGCTCTGTCTCGAGTATCACCTCTTCTTGGCCGGTATGACGCTGGTGCTAGTAGCCGATGACGCTTATATGTTCATGGTGGCGTGGGAGGTGATGGCGCTGTCTTCTTATTTGCTGGTCACTACCGATCATGCCATCCCGGATATTCGCCGCGCCGGCTTCCTCTATCTGTTGATTGCGCATCTTGGCGCGATTGCCATCCTGCTCAGCTTCGGTGTGATGCAGGGCGGGCATGGCATCGCCGCCTACACCTTCGATGCTATGCGTAGTGCGCATCTGGATAGTTACTGGTCTTCGGTGGCCTTTCTGCTGGCGCTGTTTGGTTTCGGCGCCAAGGCTGGATTGTTGCCGATGCATGTATGGTTGCCGGAAGCGCATCCGGCTGCTCCTTCGCCAGTGTCGGCACTGATGAGCGGCGTGATGTTGAAGACTGCCATCTACGGCATCTTGCGCGTGAGCTTCGATCTGCTGCCGGTGCAGCTGTGGTGGTGGGGGGTACTGGCGTTGGCGTTAGGCTTGCTCACTGCGGTGTTCGGCGTGATGTTCGCTGCGGTGCAAGTTGATATGAAGCGTCTGCTGGCTTATTCATCCATCGAGAACATCGGTCTGTTGTTAGTGGGGATAGGTCTCACGCTCATCTTCCACTTCTATGGCAAGCACACGCTGGCGGCGCTCGCTCTCACCGCAACGCTCTATCACAGTCTCAATCATGCTTGTTTCAAAAGTCTGCTGTTCGTCGGTACCGGCTCCATCTTGCACGCCACTGGCGAACGCAATATGGGGCGTCTGGGTGGCTTGATCCACCACATGCCGTGGGCCTCGGTGCTGATGCTGATCGGTGTGCTAGCCATCGCCGGATTGCCGCCGCTGAATGGTTTCGTTTCGGAGTGGTTGTTGCTGCAAGCCTTTTTGCTGTCGCCTGGTTTGCCCAACAGCTACATCAATATGCTGGTGCCGGTAGCCGCAGCAGGGATTGCACTGGCGGCGGCCTTGGCTGCATATGTGATGGTTAAATTCTACGGTGTGATCTTTCTCGGGCAACGCCGCGAAGCCAATCTGGTGCATGCGCATGATGCCGGATATTGGGAGCGTGCTGGCATGTTGTGGTTGGCCTTGGCCTGCGTTGCGTTGGGCTTGGCGCCGGTATACGTGGTGCAGCATATCGACCCGGTTACGCAGCTGTTGTTGGGCACCGGTCTGGGCAATGCCGCCAGCGACTGGATGTTCCTCGCGCCGGTGGATATCGAGCGCGCCAGTTACAGCCCACTGTATTTCCTGTTGGCGGTGTTGGGCGTGATGGGGCTGACCGTGTTGTTGGTGCGTCGTTTGTATCATGGCCGAGTGCGGCGCGGCGCAGCGTGGGATTGCGGCTTTCCAGCACAGACCGCGCGTATGCAAGATACGGCTGAAGGTTTTGGTCAGCCTATTCGCCGCATCTTCGAACCCTTCTTCAAAATCGAGAGCGAAATGCCTACGCCGTTCGACACGCAGCCCCGCTATCGCGGCAGCAGCGAAGATAAGTTGTGGTACATGTTATATCTGCCGCTCAAAGCGCTGGTGGCGCGACTGTCAGGCTGGGTAGCGCTGTTGCAACATGGACGTATCCATCTCTACCTGAGCTACACCTTTGTTACGTTGCTCATCCTGCTGGCCTTTGTCTGATGGAAAATATAGAACTCGCACTCGACATCGTATTTCAGCTCACCCAGTTGCTGCTGGTGGTGATTGCTGCGCCGCTGCTGAGCGGATGGGTGAACCAATGCCAAGCATGGTTACAAAACCGCTCCGGCGCAGGGGTGCTGCAACCTTATCGCGTGTTGCACAAACTGTTCAACAAAGATGCAGTCATCGCGCACAACGCCTCTTGGCTGTTCCGCATCACGCCCTATATCGTATTTGGCTGCATGTGGTTGGCGGCTGCCATCATTCCTATCATCGCGGTCGACTTGCCGTTCTCGCGTGCCGCCGATGTGATTGCGCTGGTAGGCGTGTTCGCGTTGGCACGCGTATTCATCTCTTTGGCGGCGATGGATATCGGCACCGCGTTTGGCTCGATGGGGGCACGCCGTGAGATGCTGGTGTCGTTCCTCGCCGAACCGGCCTTGCTGATGGTGCTGTTCGCTGCGTCCATGATTAGCCACTCCACGCAGCTGCCGCGCATTGTCGAAGCCTTAGCACACCACGAGTTCGTGCTTTATCCCAGTTTGGCTTTCGCCGCGCTGGCTTTTGTGATGGTGATGCTGGCGGAGAATGCGCGCATCCCGGTGGACAATCCCAACACTCATCTGGAACTCACCATGATCCACGAGGCGCTGATATTGGAATACTCGGCGCGTCATCTGGCGCTCATAGAGTGGGCCAGCAGCCTCAAGTTGTTCGCTTATCTGTCGCTGGGTATCGCGCTGTTTCTGCCGCATGGTATCGCCGAGGTGGGCAACTGGGCGGGCTTGCCGCTGGCCTTGTTGTTGCTGCTGCTCAAGCTGTTGTTGGCGGGGGCGGGCTTGGCACTGCTGGAGGCGCTGACGGCCAAGCTGCGCATCTTCCGCGCTCCCGAGTTTCTCGGCACCGCCTTTCTGCTTGCGGTGTTGGGCTTGTTGATCCATTTCTTGCTAGGTGCCTGAGCGATGACGACACCCTATACCTTGCAACTCATCAATCTGCTCGCGGCATTGTTGTTGCTCATCGTGTTTGCCATGTTGTCGCAGCGCCGCATCCTGTCGTTAATCAATCTGTTCGCATGGCAGGGACTGGTGCTAACGCTGAGTACCGCGATCGTCGCTTATTCCACGCACCAATATCACCTCTATTATTCGGTGGCCTTGACGCTGCTTCTTAAAGTGCTGCTGTTGCCCTGGTTGCTGCATCGCTTGATACGCCGCTTGAATGTGCGGTGGGACGTGGAGACCTTGCTCAACATCCCCACTATCATGCTGGTGGGATTGGCACTGGTGATCTTCGCCTTCAATCTGGCCACGCCCATCACTCAGCTAGCCCAGGGCATCACGCGCGGTCTGATCGGTATCGCATTGGCCAGTGTGTTGTTGTCATTGTTGATGATGTTGACGCGGCGTAAAGCGGTGTCGCAAGTGGTGGCCTTCTTATCGCTCGAGAACGGCTTGTTCTTCGCTGCGACCAGTGCCACCCAAGGTATGCCGCTGGTGGTGGAATTGGGTATCGCATTGGACGTGCTGGTAGCCACTTTCATCTTCGGTATTTTCTTCTTCCAGATACGCGAGACCTTCGATAGCTTGGACATCACCCATATGGAGAAATTGAAGGATGATTGATCTGCAACTCTTGACCCTGCTGCTGACACCCTTGCTGGGCGGGGGATTGCTGGCGGTGTTCGGCTCGCGCCGCTGGGCGGCAGAATTGAATGCGCTGATGAGTTTTTGCACCTTCGCTGCGTCTGTGATGTTGACCATGCGTGTTATCGAAGCGGGGCCGCAAGTGGCATTCAACGAGCAGTTCTTTATTGATCAGTTCAATGTTTTTCTGGTCGCGCTGACCGCCTTCGTCGCATTCACCACCGCACTGTTCTCGCGCCCCTATATGCGCATCGAGCAGCATCATGGCAAGCTCACCACCGCCATGTTGCATCTCTACTACAGCATGTATCAGCTGTTCACCTTCACCATGTTGGTGGCGCTGACCACTAACAACATGGGCATCATCTGGGTGGCGATGGAAGCGGCGACGCTGACCACGGTGTTACTGGTTTCCCTGTATCGCACGCCCGCCAGCCTAGAAGCCGCATGGAAGTACTTCATCCTGTGCGGGGTGGGCATCGCGCTGGCCTTGTTCGGCACCATATTGTTGTATTTCGCCGCCGAGCGCGTGCTGGGCGAGGGCGGCACAGCGCTGCTCTGGACACATCTAGATCAGGTCAAAGCCGAGCTGGAACCTACCGTATTGAAGCTCGCCTTCATCTTCTTGCTGGTTGGCTACGGCACCAAGATTGGTCTGGTGCCGCTGCACAGCTGGTTGCCCGACGCGCATGCAGAAGGTCCGACACCGGTGTCGGCGGTACTGTCCGGCTTGCTGTTGAATGTGGCGTTGTGTGCGGTGATGCGCAGCAAGGTGTTGGTGGACGGCTCGTTGGGCACACACTTCGCGGGCAATCTAATGATGGGCTTCGGCCTGTTGTCGGTGGTGGTAGCCGCATTTTTTCTGCTGCGGCAGAAAGACATCAAGCGCATGTTCGCTTATTCATCCATCGAGCATATGGGCCTCATCACCTTTGCGTTCGGCATGGGCGGTCCGGTTGCCACATTCGCTGCCATGCTCCACATGACCGTGCATTCGCTGACTAAGTCGGCGATCTTCTTCGCGGTTGGACACGCGGTGCAGAAGACCGGCACGCAGCAGATGGAAAACATACGCGGCTTGTTGCAAATCAGTCCTACCGTGGGCTGGGGTTTGGTGCTCGGCACGTTCGCCATACTTGGCATGCCCCCCTTTGGCGTGTTCGCCAGCGAATTCCTCATCATCACCACCGCCATGCACGAATACCCGTGGACTACACCTTTACTACTCGGCGCGTTGGGCATTGCTTTCGCGGCCATATTTGGCAAGGTGCAACCGATGGTGTTCGGTGAGACTACCGCCAAGCCACTGCCCCACCCACCTGCCTTGCTGCCGGTATTCGCCCATCTGTTGTTGGTGCTGGTCTTGGGACTGTGTATGCCGACCTATCTGGCCAATTGGTATCGCCAAGCGGCGGCACTGCTAGGATGACCGCTATGCCTATCGTATATCCCGATCTCGAGTTGCAGCGTATGCACAGCGCCATTCCCGCATGGCACGGCAGCATAGACGTTGCGCAATTGCATCCCCTGTGCCTCAAGGTGCGTGACGGCGGCGGGCGTCTGGTCGCGCTATGGGGGCGCGATGCAGGCGAGCGGGGGCACACATTACAGGTTGCACTGGTCAACGAAAAAGGCTTGCTGTGTCTGAGTGTGGCACTGCCCGTGCAGCAGCCGGGCTATCCCGATCTGAGTGTGCTGTTCCCTGCGGCAGAGCGCATGCAGCGTGCCGTCTATGATCTGTCCGGCATCGTCGCTTTGGGTGCACACGACCAGCGCAAGTGGTTGCGCCATGCGGCTTGGGATGCCAATAGTTTTCCGCTGCGCAAGAATTTTCTGGCATCCCCGCCCCCTCACGGGGAGGAGGGAAATGTCGATGACTATCCTTTTGTGCAAGTGTCAGGTCAGGGCGTGCACGAGATCCCGGTCGGGCCGGTGCATGCCGGCATCATAGAGCCGGGACATTTCCGCTTCTCGGTAGTGGGCGAGAAAGTGCTGCGTTTGGAAGAGCGGTTTGGTTATACGCACAAGGGCATAGAGCAGCGTTTCGTGGGCATGAGCGTGCAGCAAGGCGCAAAGCTGGCGGGGCGAGTCAGCGGTGACAGTACGGTGGCTTATGCATGGGCTTACGCGATGGCGGCCGAGGCTGGCGCGGCGCTGACGCCACCGCCGCGTGCCGTGTGGTTGCGCGCGCTGTTGCTGGAACGCGAGCGGCTTGCCAACCATCTCGGTGATTTGGGTTATCTGGGCAGCGATGTCGCGCTGACTTTTGGGCATACGCAATTCTGGATATTGAAAGAGCAACTGTTGCGTAACAACGCAGCGTTGTTCGGTCATCGCTATCTGATGGATACCATCGTGCCGGGCGGAGTCGCAGTCGATCTGAACGAGAGCGGCGCGGCGGTCATCGCCTATGAGTGTGACATGCTGGAACAGCAAGTCACACTACTGCGCGCTATCTACGACGAGCATGCCGGCGTACAGGATCGCTTCATCGGCACGGGGCGGGTAGCGGCGGCACTGGCGGCGCGTCTGGGGCTGTGCGGCATGGCAGGGCGCGCCAGCGCGCAAGCCTGGGATGCACGTGCACAGTATGCGTGCGCACCGTACGACCAGTTAGAGGTGCGTATGGCGACGCATAGCAATGGCGATGTTGCGGCGCGTGTCGCAGTGCGTTTCGATGAAGTGTTCGAATCCCTGCGTTTGCAGCGCGAGATATTGCGCCAGTTGCCGCAGGGGACTTCGCTGCAAGCATGCGCGTCCCTGCCTGCGCACGCTTATGGGGTGGGCATGGTGGAAGGCTGGCGCGGCGAGGTGTTGGTGGCGCTGCATAGCGATGCTAGTGGTGCATTGGCACGCGTTCATGCGCACGATCCATCGTGGCAGAATTGGCCGGTGTTGGAACACGCCGTCATGAATAACATCGTCCCCGACTTTCCGCTTATCAATAAGTCGTTCAATCTCAGTTATTCGGGAGTCGATCTCTGATGGAAGCCCCTATAAATCCATTTTTCAGGCGAATCGCCACGTCGAGTGCTCACTCACTCCTCGTCTATCAATCCGATATGTGGTTCCGGCATAACCTGAAGGTAAGTCTTCACCGAAACTCGCTCCGCTCGTTTTCTCGTCGTTCGTTGATGAAACTACTAGCCATTCGACTAAGCTCGCAAGCGAACAAGTCGCTGGTTATGCGCGGCTCCTTGCGCTTCATCCCGTAAAAGTGAATTTCTAGAGGCTTCCATATGTATCAAATCCTTAAACAGATCATCACCACCGGCATTAAGACCGAGACTGCGCCGCAGCCGGATGAGGCGATGCGTTTGGTCGAGCAGCGTCTGCAACAGAAGATATTGGATGCTTTCGGTGGTGCGCTGGCGATACGCATGGTGGATGCGGGTTCGTGTAATGGCTGTGAGTTAGAGATACACGCGCTCAACAGCGCTTATTACAACATCGAGCGTCTTGGTATGAAATTGGTCGCCAGTCCGCGCCATGCCGATTTACTGCTGGTTACTGGGCCGGTGTCGCGGCATATGCAGGTCGCGCTCAAACGCACCTATGATGCCACGCCCGAGCCCAAGCTGGTGGTGGCAATAGGTGAATGCGCCTGTACGGGTGGCATCTTCGCACCGGATGGCTCTGCTGATGGCGAGAGCTATGCGAGTTGCGGCAAGGTCGCCAACGTCATCCCTGTGGATGTAGTGGTGCCGGGTTGTCCGCCCACGCCCAGCGCCATTTTGCAGGGCATACTCACTGCCATCTCGGCTGATCATGTTAGCCAAGCATAGACGCTCGGCACGTCAGTTGTTGGAGCAGCTATGGGAAGAGTTGCAGCCAGTCCAAAATAAGCCATATGTCACGCAACGCGGCGCAATCCTGAGTCTGCATTTCAACGAAAATTCCACCCAGAGCGAAATGAATTTAGATACGCCGGATGAATTGGTGCTGGCTTATACCCGCGCCATGATGAGTTTTCTGCTGCTGCTACCCGCGCCACAACGTATTGCCATGATAGGGCTGGGTGGCGGCTCCTTGGTCAAGTATTGCTACCGTTACCTGCCGCACAGCGACATCACCGTGGTCGAGATCGATCCTGATGTGATTGCTTTGCGCGACGACTTCCTCATCCCGCCGGATGACGCGCGCTTGCATATACTGTTGGCCGACGGAGCGGCATGGGTGCGAGACACCGAGTGGCGTCCGCAAGTGTTGGTGTTAGATGGTTTTGATGCGCAGGGGCTACCTGTACCGCTGAGCACGCAAGCTTTCTATGACGCCTGCCATGCGGCCTTGTCGGAGCAAGGCATCTTGGTGATCAATCTGTGGAACGGCTATCCCAACTATGACGAATATGTGGCGCGCATTCGCAATAGTTTTGATGATCGCGTGCTGATCGTTGATGCCGAAGATCGCGTCAACAAGATCGTGCTTGCGGTGAAAGACACCGCTTTCCCGCCCACCGCTGCGATCCTGCGTCATCACGCTAAACTGCTGGCACAGGGGCATACCCTTAATTTCCAAGCCAAGTCGATAAAATTGATAGCAGCGGCGCGTGCAGCAGCACTCAATCCGGTGGATGGATGAGAAAAGATTGATTTTGAATGAAGCTTGTATTGTTCTCGATTTGATGTCTGTGCCTTGCGCAATATCACTTCAACTTAAAGGAATTGCGCCATGAAAACGATAGACCCGTGCACCCTCATCTTTTTTGGTGCGGCAGGCAATCTCAGCCGAAAAAAATTGATCCCCGCCTTGTTTCATCTAGAGATGATGCAACGTCTGCCGCAGCATCTGGTGATTTTGGGGTGTGACATCACGCAGCGCGAACATACCGAGTGGCTAGACTTTGTGGGCAACATTGTGCGCGAGCAGTACGGCGACAAGATTGACGATGCGGCATTGCAACGATTTTGCGCGCGCCTGTATTACTTCGCGATACCACCCGCTGATGACGCGGCGTATGCGCGGCTGCAAAAGTTGCTGGACGATGATCCGCGCTTTCCGCCTAACATCGTCTATTACATGGCGGTGCG
>JAVHRA010000207.1:0-1895 GCA_036171395.1 Gallionella sp.
GCCGCACGCATCGCGGCGACATAGGGCTGGAAAGTCTGCACCATGCCCAGCACATTGATGTCCATCACCTGCTTGAACGCATCCATATCCTCGGCGTATTCGGTGAGCGTGCCGACGCTCACACCGGCGTTGGCGATGACAATGTCGGGCACACCGACACGCGCGATGAAGTCGGCGGCAGCCTGTTGCTGTGCAAGGGCGTCGCGCACATCCAAAGTGTAGATAGAGACTAGCTGAGGAAATTCAGCCGCGAGTGCGGCGAGGAGTTCGCTGCGTCGGGCATAAGCCGCGACGCGTGCACCTTGTTGCAGATAGTGACGTGCCAGCGCGAGACCGATGCCGCTGCTCGCGCCGCTGATGACCAGCGTCAAAGGTCTAACGCTAGCCGTCATGCGCGCTTAATGTTTGGCGGATTTCTTGGCGGTGGTGGCAGCCGGTGCGCGACCTTTGCGCACCATGGTGATGACCTCATCCAACGCACGGATGGTGTCGGCAGGTTGCAGGCCGGTGATGACATAGCGGCCATCGACAATCAGCGTGGGTGTGCCCTGAATGTTGTAGGCGCTGGGCAGGATCATTTGTTTGGCGTGGGTCACTTTGCTTGCCACGCTGAAGGAGTTGTAGGCCGATTCGAAGGTGCTACGGTCCACACCATTTTTGGCGAGGAAGGCAGCGATGCTATCCAAGTCGTATAAGCCGATCTGCTGTTCATGGATGGCCTTGTAGATGACATCATCCAAGCGCGCGATCTGCCCCATGCCTTGCAGCGCGTAATAAGTGCGTGCCAGCGGCTCGGTGGACGAGCGGAACATGGTGGGTACATAGCTCATCTCGACATCGCTGGCTTTGCTCTTGTCCCACTTGGCCAAGAAAGGATGCAGATGGAAGCAGTGGCCGCATTCGTAGAAGAAAAACTCCAGCACTTCTATTTTGCTGGCTGTGCTGGTTTGCGGCGGAGTGAGCAGGGTGTAATCACGACCCAGTTGCGCTTCGGCATTCGCTGCGCCTGCAACGAGCAGGGCGGCGACCATCATCAGACGTGTGCAAAGATTCTTCATTGTTTGGCTCCTGTTTTAATGATCGATTTCATTGACCGCGTATAGGCGTGCTGGAGATGCCTTTTTGTTTCAACTTGGCACGCGCACCATTCATTTCATCCGCCCCCTGATAAGGACCGACGCGCACTTTATGCAGCATGCCTTTATCCGTAGTGTTCACCGCCAACACGGTGACTTCCATGCCATCGAAAATCAGACTGGCTTTCATCTTCTCCGCTTCCGCCGAGTTGGAAAACGCACCGGTCTGGAGGAAATAGAGTTGCTTGTCCGCGACAGTGGCGGGCTTACCCGCTTCAGGCTTGCTCTGTTCTACCATCGCCACCTTGGCGGGGGGAGTGGGCTTAGGCACAGCGGTGGCATTGGGTAGCGCAGCGTTATCCTGCTTGTCGGTGAGCACCTTATAGAACTCGAAACGCGGCTTGCCATCATCGGCCACAGGCGCACTGGCGGACTTGGGTTGCACTACTTTTTCGGCTGTGGCCTTGTTCTTCTCTTCGATCTCACTGCGGCTCACCACCGGCGTCTTGCTGACGAAAGGGGCGGGACTCTTCATCAGATACCAAGCCAGACCGGCGGCCATTGCTACGCCGAGGATCAAGCCGAGCAACAAACCGATTGCCATGGTGTTGCCCTTGCCTGCGGCTGCTTTCTTCTTGCCTGTCTCTCTACTCACGTTCGTCCTCTAATTTACATGTGCTGCGGGGCACTCACGCCCAGCAGTGCCAGACCGTTGCGCATCACCTGTGCGGTGGCGGCAATCAAGGCCAGACGCGCCAATTTCAGTGCTTCATCCTCGACCAAAAAGCGCGAGGCATTGTAGTAGCTATGAAAATCGGC
>JAVHRA010000208.1:0-1891 GCA_036171395.1 Gallionella sp.
CGACCTGCCGCAATATCAGCGCGGCTTTCGGCTAATGCGGTTTCTAGTTCGCATTCACGCAGGTAGTGATATTGGGCAATCTCCATCACCACGAATCTATCCTTGCCGCGTACCGAGACTATCGCCTCCAGTTGCTCTGCCAATACGGCTTCTATGGCGGCGATACCTTTTGTTTTCAGATCATTGGCGGTCAAACTGGACATGACAGACTCCTAAGATGGATATTATTAAGCACGCTCAATAATACGCTAGACCACACCATTCATCAAACGCTACACCATGCGCAGTAGTTAGCGCATCACAGCGGCGACAGCAACACGCTTTCGCGTAGCTTCTTAAGCTGGTCGCGCAGCTCGGCGGCTTTCTCGAACTCTAGATTCTTAGCGGCTTGCAGCATCTCTTTCTCCAGACGCGTGACTTCTTTGGAGATGTCTTTCGCGCTCATGGCGAGATATTTAGCTTGGGTCTGCGCGGCTTTGAGCTGGGTGCGCTCATCGTCCATTTGATAGACGCCATCGATGATGTCGCGGATACGTTTCTGCACCCCTATCGGCGTGATACCGTGCGCTTCGTTATGCGCCAGCTGTTTGTTGCGGCGGCGGTCAGTCTCATCGATGGCGCGGCGCATCGAGTTGGTGATCTTGTCGCCATACAGCAAGGCTTTACCATTAAGGTGGCGCGCGGCACGGCCTATGGTCTGGATCAGCGAGCGCTCGGAACGCAAGAAACCTTCCTTGTCGGCATCGAGTATCGCGACCAGCGAGACTTCGGGGATGTCCAAACCTTCGCGCAATAAGTTGATGCCAATCAACACATCGAACATACCCAGACGCAGATCGCGGATGATCTCGACGCGCTCCACGGTCTCGATGTCGGAGTGCAGATAGCGCACTTTGATGCCGTGTTCGGACAGATAATCGGTGAGGTCTTCGGACATGCGCTTGGTCAGCGTAGTGACCAGCACGCGCTCGCCCGCCTTGATGCGCAGGGTGATCTCGGACATCAGGTCGTCCACCTGATTGATGGCCGGACGCACTTCGATGATGGGATCGACCAGGCCTGTGGGGCGCACCACTTGCTCGACTACTTGCCCTGAGTGTTCGGCTTCATAAGCGGCAGGTGTAGCCGAGATGAACACGCTTTGGCGCATCATCTTCTCGAACTCTTCAAAACGCAGCGGACGGTTGTCCATCGCCGAGGGCAGACGGAAACCATAGTTGACTAGATTCTCTTTACGCGCGCGGTCGCCTTTGTACATGCCGCCCACCTGCGGAATCATCACATGGCTTTCGTCCAAGAACATCAGCGCATTGGGCGGCAGATAGTCGATCAGGGTCGGCGGCGGCGCGCCCTCGGGACGACCAGACAGATGACGCGAATAGTTCTCGATGCCTTTGGTGAAGCCGATCTCCGCCAGCATCTCCAAATCGTGGCGGGTACGCTGTTCGATGCGCTGCGCCTCGACCAATTTATTCTCGCGCTGGAAGTAAGCAATGCGCTCGGCCAGCTCGATCTTAATGGTCTCTATCGCGCTCAGCACCGTGCTGCGTGGCGTGACGTAATGGCTAGAAGGATAGACGGTATAGCGCGGCACTTTCTGCTGTATATGTCCGGTGAGCGGGTCGAACAGCGCGATGGTCTCCACCTCGTCGTCGAATAAAGTGATGCGCACCGCCAGCTCGTTGCTCTCGGCTGGGTAAACGTCGATGACATCGCCACGCACGCGGAACGTGCCGCGCGAGAAATCGATGTCGTTGCGCTCGTATTGCATCTCGATGAGGCGTTTGATGACCTCGCGCTGATGCATCTTCTTGTTATGGCGCAGGTGCAAAATCATGCCGTGATAATCGACTGGATCGCCGATACCGTAGATGGCCGACACAGTGGCGAC
>JAVHRA010000209.1:0-9070 GCA_036171395.1 Gallionella sp.
AACCCTCGTATGCAGCTTGGGAAGCTGCCGTTCTACCATTGAACTACACCCGCGAAGGCGGCGATTCTACTTGTCTGATAGACATTACTCAACTTCAATTATTAAGTGAGAAACGCGACTATGAAAAGCTACGCTCCACCGCAACTGCGCCACACCCCGCTAGGTATTGTCACCAGACTAGCTATGGTGGTTTTGGCTTCTGAATTTCTGATCATGCTGCTAATTCGCGTCTTTCTGGAGCCTATGCTGGGCGACTATGTCTCCGATAACGCCTGGAATTATCTCGATGCACTGCTGCTCGCCGTGACCGTTGTCCCCGCCTTATTCTATCTGGTGCTGCGCCCGATGAAGCAGCAACAACTGGTACTCGAACAACAGAATATCGAGCTCAACCAACTGACCGCCCAGTTGCGCGAGGATGAAAGCCTGTTGCAATCTCATCATCAGCAAACGCTGGATAACCTGCAACACATGATAGAGGTCGAAAAACTTTCTTCGTTGGGCATCATGGTGGGCGGGGTTGCGCATGAGATCAACAACCCACTGATGGGGATCATGAACTATGTCGAATATGCGCGCGACAAAGCTGCCGATCCCAAGTCTCAGGAGGTGCTGAACAACGCCCTGCATGAGATCCATCGCATCAAAAAGATCGTCAGCAACATGCTGATATTCATCCGCCCCAAAGACACGCAACGGGAAACGTGCAGCGTGCAGGAAACCGTGACACGCACCCTTGCTCTGCTTGAGGGCGAGCTTAGAAAAAATGCGATCGAAACTCAAGTCGACATCGCCGCTAACCTGCCACAACTGGAATGTGATGCGGGATGTCTGCAACAAGTGCTGGTCAATTTGTTGTTAAACGCCCGCGATGCGATGGCCGGGCAAGCCGAGCAACGTATTCGCATCACGGCTTGTTATGATCAGGAACAGATCACACTCTCAATATGCGACACCGGCCCGGGCATCCCCGTGACCATCCGCAACAGAATCTTCGATCCTTTCTTCACCACCAAGTCGGTGGGTAAAGGCACAGGCTTAGGCCTGTCGGTGTCGAAGCATTTACTGCACGCAGAGGGCGCAACCATAAACCTGCACCAAGAACATGGTTATGGCTGCTGCTTCCGTGTAGTATTCGCGGTTGCGAAAAAGACTAAGTGAGATTTTGCTATGCCGCAAAAAATATTAGTAATCGATGATGATCCTGCCGTGCGCGGCTCGTTCCAACTGGTGTTGGGCGAGATGGGCAATATCGTGCGTCTGGCCGAGAACGGCTTGCAGGGCATCGCAATGGCCCAGGCAGAACGTCCCGATCTAGTCTTTCTGGATCTAAAAATGCCGGGCATAGACGGGGTCGAAACGCTGCGCCGCCTGCTGGCAATCGATGCCACGCTGGAGGTCTACATCGTCACTGCTTTTTCCCAAGAATATATGGCCGACCTGAAACGCGCGCAGGACGAAGGACTGCCTTTCCAGTTAGCCAACAAACCCCTGTCATCCAGCCAAATCCGGCATATTGCCCGCTCCACGCGCAGCCTCAGTGATGTGGCTCAAGATAAACAGCGCATCACGCTGACTCTGTATGTCGTGTCTATCGACCCGGGTGTCAAAAAGGTCATCGACCAGCTCAGCAAGGTTCTGGCGGAAACTTATCAGCCGGGCTACTGGATGCTGAATCTGGTAGAGGTATTGGGCATGCCGGAAAAAGCACTGGAAAAAGAAATATTCGCCACGCCCATGCTGGTGCGCGAAGTGCCCGAGCCGATACTGAAACTACTCGGCGACCTGTCCAAGATGAACTCCGTCATGGCCGCCATCACCGCCCAGAATGGCCATCACTCCGGCACGATCGTGATGTAATTATGCCAACCGCCCCCGCTCCGCTATGAATACCGCCTCGACCGACATCGGGCTGATTTTCGACACCATCACCGACGGCATCGTGGTGGTGGATAGTAAAGGTATCGTGTTGTACGCGAACCGCAGTGCCGAACTCATATTCGAGCGCAGCAGCCTGTGCGGTAAAGATCTAGCCGTCCCGCTATGCAAAGACAACGCCGTGCAGGACATCAATCTGATTCGTGCCAGCGGCATCGGCTGGGCCGAACTGCGTTGCGCCCCCACCACTTGGGAGGGACTGGCGGCCTATGTCATCAGCGTGCGCGACATTACCGAGCGCAAACAGGCGGAACTGGAATTGCGCAAGAGCGAAATCGCGCTCAAGAAGGCACAACGGGTCGCCCATGTCGGCTCCTGGGCCCTGCATATCCAATCCAACCGCATGGAGTGGTCGGACGAGATGTTCCATATATTCGGCATCGACAAAGCCACTTTCAATGGCAATCTGGCCGATGCACACGCACGCGCCATCCATCCCGATGACCGCGCCACAGTCGAGCGTTGCAATTTGTTGGTCAGCCAGAATGCGCAGCCGATTTCGCTTGAGTATCGCATCGTCTTGCCCGACGGAACGGTGCGCGTAGTGTGGGCCGAGTCGGGCGAGGCTATCTGCAACGCAGCAGGCAACATCACCACGCTTTCCGGCATCGTGCAAGACATCACCGAACGGGTACAAGCCGAGGCGGAACAACGCATCGCCGCCACTGCTTTTGACTCCCAGGTCGGCATGATGATTACCGATGCGCACGCACGCATCTTGAAAGTGAACCACGCTTTCACCGCCATCACCGGCTACGCAGCGCAAGATGTCGCCGGCAAGAGTCCCAACATCCTCAGCTCGGGCATGCACGGTGCGAACTTCTATATCGATATGCGAGCAAGTCTGGCGCGCAGCGGCACGTGGGACGGCGAGATATGGAACCGGCGCAAAAGCGGCGCGATCTATGCCGAGCATCTCACCATCACCGCCGTAAAAGACAAGCTAGGCATGGTCAGTCACTATGTGGGCGCATTTACCGACAGCACACAACGCCAGCAGACGCTGGAACAACTGCGCAACAGCGCCAGCGAACTGGCGCACGCCAACGCCCAGATCGAGGAGGAGCGCTCACTGCTGGCGGAACGGGTGGCGGAGCGCACCGCCGAACTGCTGCTGGCGAACCAGGCCAAAGATTCCTTTCTCGCCACCATGAGTCACGAAATACGCACCCCGCTGGCGGGGTTGCTGGGCATGTTGGGGCTGCTCAATCTGTCCCGGCTCGACGACAAGCAGCGCGAGTTGCTGCATACGGCGCACAACTCGGGTAACGGTCTGTTGCGCATCGTCAACGACATACTGGATTGGTCCAAGATCGAGGCCGGAAAATTGACGCTGGCTCCGCAGGTCGGGCGTCTGCGCGACACGCTGCAAGGTGTGCTGGATACCTATGCGCAACTGGCCAACGATAAGTCCATACGACTCAGCTTGGAGATCGATACGCGCCTGGCTGAACACCATATCTTCGACCCGCTGCGACTGTCCCAAATCATCAACAACTACACCAGCAACGCGCTGAAATTCACCACGCAAGGCAATGTCCAGCTCCGCGCCGAACTACTGGCGTCTGGCAACGGTCGTGACACGGTGCGCTTCAGCGTCAAGGATGACGGGGTCGGCCTCACACCCGAGCAGCAATCGCGCCTGTTCCAACGCTACGAGCAAGCCAGTGCGGAAACCGCGCGCATGTACGGCGGCACCGGACTCGGTTTGTCCATCTGCCACAAGCTGGCCGAAATTATGGGCGGCACATTGGACGTGCATAGCACGCCGGGCAAAGGCTCCACCTTCAGCTTCACGATAGACCTGCCGATAGACGAGCGGCCTTCCTGCGGCGACACACAGGAAGTCCCCAGCGACATCAGCCCGATGGTGGCAGCAGGGCAAGTGATTAAGGTGCTCATCGCCGACGACCATCCCATCAATCGCATGCTGCTCAAGCAACAACTCGATGTGCTCGGCCTGCGTGTGGATGCCGCGCCCGACGGGGTCGTCGCCCTCTCGCTGTGGCAGAACGGCCAATACGACATCATCATCACCGATTGCCACATGCCGGAGATGGACGGCTACGAGCTCACCCGAGCGATCCGCGCGCGCGAAAGCCAGCAAGGCTCGCGGCATATTCCGGTCATCGGCTGGACCGCCAATGTCATGTCCGAAGAATTTGAAAATTGTCTCGCGGCGGGCATGGATGATGTACTGACCAAGCCGACCGAACTGGTCGATATGCGTGTGATGCTGGGAAAGTGGCTGAAAATATCCGCTGCGCAAAACTAACCTGACACGCTTGCAGTAACCATTCCAGCCGGCACCTCACCACCATCTCTTGATTTTGAATAGCGTGATCAGGAAGACGCCCAAAAACAACATCGACAAAAGTGCAAAACCGAAGCCGTGCGCTGAGCGCAGCACATTCATATTGGTGAAGTTCATGCCGAAGATTCCCGCGATTACGCCCATCGGCGTAAGGATGACGGTAATCATCGCCAGCAAACGCATCACTTCATTCAGGCGCTGACTGAGCAGCGATTGCACCGCCTGCATCACACTTAAAGCGTGTTCGCCGCGCGACTCGGCAATAACCGAGGCACGCTGCATATGTTCTTGCGCGTCGATTAAATGCAGGTTCTCGCGATACACGGGTTGCATACGCAGTTGCTCGATGACCATGGCGTTAGTTCTAGCGTTACGCGCCAAGGAGGAAAACTCCTTGCGCATCAGCAGCAGGCTCCCCAGATCCGCCTTATCCACGTTGGCTAGACATTCATCCTCCACATCATCCATCTCGTCACGTAACGCATAGACACGCTGCAGCAGCGGGTCTATCAGATGATGCACAAACTTGGCGACACATTCGTCCACGCTGCACTCTCGCAACTCCCACTCGGGTAAATCTTGGTAGCGCTCGCCCGGCCAAATCAAAGCACAGAGCTCGTCGTCTGCCAGCAAAGCGACACTGACCGACCCGCCATTCCCCGCCACGGTTTGTGTGGTCACAGGAAAGCGCAAGATCAGCAGTATGCCGCCCGCCTCCAATCTGCTGAATTGCGACGGATGGGTAGGATTGCAGATGTCTTTGACATACAAAGAGTCGAGACCAAAGCGTTGTACCAGCGCATCCAGCACCAAGGTCGAGGGATAAGCCACTCTTAACAAGGCCGCTTCTGTGCCCAAGGTCTCACGCCAATCTAGCACGCTCATATCGGCCAAGCGGTGACCCAGCAATATCTCTTTATTAAGTTGCGTTTGTTGCGCTGCACTCATGTCTACCTCTACTGATCGTTCACTTTCGTTACGCTACGACTGTAGCATGCAGCCGCGTCTTGCTGCATCTGCTCCTTGATTTGAGTATTACGTGTATCCCACGTAAAATCACAGACCTTCGACTAGGTCGCTGCCGAGCATCGCCCGCTTAGTCGCCGAGAACGAACTCATCGCATTTTACTGAACCGAGTACAAGCTGAAGTGATCACTGTCCACATCAACGGCGTCAGCCGACAATTCACCACCAACCTCAACATCGCCGCACTCATCGCTGAGTTGGGCTATACAGGCAAGCGTATCGCACTCGAGCGCAACGGCGACATCGTGCCGCGTAGCACCTACACCAGCGTACAAGTTGCGGACGGTGACACACTGGAACTGGTCGTCGCGGTAGGCGGCGGCTAATCTGCCGTGCCACCCGACCTTGCAGATCGCACTCCCTAGCACCCACAGGTAAACCAAATGAACGACCCACTAGTCATCGCCGGAAAATCCTACGACTCACGCCTGCTGGTAGGCACAGGCAAATACAAAGACTTTGCCGAAACGCGCGCCGCGCTTGATGCTAGCGGCGCGCAGATCGTCACGGTGGCGATACGCCGCACCAATCTAGGCCAGAACGCTAACGAGCCGAATCTGCTCGATGCCGTGCCCATGTCCAAGTTCACCTATCTGCCCAATACCGCCGGTTGCTATAGCGCGGAAGATGCGGTGCGCACGCTGCGTCTGGCGCGCGAACTGCTGGACGGTCATTCGCTGGTAAAACTGGAAGTGCTGGGCGATCCGCAATCGCTCTACCCGAATGTCATCGAGACCATCGCTGCTGCCAAAACACTGGTCGCCGAAGGTTTCCAAGTGATGGTCTACACCTCGGACGACCCCATCATCGCCAAACAATTGGAAGACATCGGCTGCGTAGCAATCATGCCGCTGGCCTCACTGATAGGTTCAGGCATGGGCATACTAAACCCATGGAATTTGCAACTTATCATGGCTAAAGTCAGCGTACCCGTCATCGTGGATGCCGGCGTAGGTACCGCCTCTGATGCCGCAATCGCGATGGAATTGGGGTGCTCAGGCGTATTGATGAACACCGCTATCGCGGGCGCAAAAAATCCGGTGTTGATGGCCTCGGCAATGAAGAAAGCCACCGCTGCCGGACGCGAAGCCTATCTGGCCGGACGCATGCCCAAAAAACTATACAGCGCCAATCCCAGCTCGCCTACCGCCGGGGTCATCGCATCCCTACGCAGCTGATTACCATGACGGAAGACATCACCAACAAGCAAGCCCCCCATTTCAACCTTCCCCCGCAAGCCGAGGAAGGGGTAAACGAGTCGCTACGCGGTTCTCCAGGTAATCGCCATATCCGCAGCTTCGTCCTCAGACAAGGTCGCGTCACGGTCGCGCAACAGCGTGCAGTCGATACAGTCGGGCCACGCTTCGGCATTACCTACACCGCTCAACCTTTAGACTTGGCGGAGGCCTTCGGTCGCAATGCTCCCAAGATATTGGAGATCGGTTTCGGCATGGGCGATAGCACCGCGACCATCGCCGCAGCGCACCCGGAGCGTGACTATCTGTGCCTAGAAGTGCATACGCCGGGCGTGGGCAATCTCTACAAGCTGGTTGATGAAATGCAACTCACCAATATCCGCGTCATCCAGCACGATGCGGTAGAAGTGCTGCGCGACATGTTGGGCGAGAGCGCTCTGGACGGTGTGCATATCTTTTTCCCCGACCCTTGGCATAAAGCACGTCACAACAAGCGCCGTTTGCTCCAAAGTCCTTTCATCGCGGGCTTGGTGAAGAAACTCAAACCGGGGGCTTACCTGCACGTCGCAACCGATTGGCAGGACTATGCCGAACAGGTGTTGCAGGTTTTGAGTGACGAACCCGCATTGCACAATACGGCGACCGACTACGCTCCCCGCCCCGAGTACCGCCCGCTCACCAAGTTTGAGAAGCGCGGCATCAACCTCGGTCATGGCGTCTGGGATTTAGTATTCAAAAAAACCGCCTAGTACGCTGATGCGTACCATGCATGCAAGTGCGTTTTCTCACTCCTGATCGCAAGCGCTCCTCCTGACAGGATTGCTGGGGCGCAGTCCTTACCCTAGTGCAACACTAGGGTAAGCCACTAAATATCTAGGCATTCTCCACTGTTGAGTCTAAGTTTTTGGAAGTGCTAGACTGTCCGCTCGCTTAACACTAGAGGTGGATGAAATGAAAGCATTATCACTATTGGTACAGTGCCTCGCGTTATTCTTTTCCGCGCAATCATGGGCAGCTTCAGACAGTCAAAGTTGCGAGACACGCAGCCAACAATTGCGTGGCGCGGCTAAAGAGAGCTTCCTTAGCTCCTGCTTGTCTGCGACCCTGACACAGAACAGCACGCCTGAACGCGTGCGTGCGCTAACCGCACAAGATAAACGCAATACCTGCGAACAGAATGCCAAGAACATGAAGATGGATGGCGCTAAAAAAACCTCGTATATCAATGATTGCATCAGCGCCAATGATGCTGCAGTTGAGGCCAGAAAAGCGGGCGTGCCAGAACACGCCAATGCCGTTAGCAAAACGCCCAATCGCCAACATCAACAGCTTGCAGCAGCACCCAACCCGACAGCAGAGAAATATGCCCGCAAGCATGCAACTAAGAAACAGGCCGATGCAAAACCCAAGGTCAGCGTCAAAACCTGTGTCAAGAATGCCAATAAAGAGAAGCTCAAAGGTGCCGAGCGTAAGCACTACATCAGTGCGTGTCGCAAAGGCTAGCTAGATTTTCGATGCCCAACCCGCCGACGGCTAGCGGCGGGTTTTTTATTGCTAGTCGCTTAAGAATATTTCTAACAGATCGTTCAGGTAGCGCTGCCCCAACGCAGTCGGGGCGATACGCAGGTGGTCTCGGAACAACAGTCCACGCTGCTGCGCCTTGTTCAACTCTCGTTGTATACCGAGTAAAGACAGACTGGTGCGCTCATTGAACAAAGTAGCGTCGAAGCCTTGGTTCAAGCGTAGTGCATTAAGCATGAACTCGAATGCCAATTCCGCGCGCGGCACTTCGTGCTGTGACTGTATCGGCGCATCTTTGGCGGTCTGTTGCAGATAGGCCTGCGGTTGTTTATAGCGCACTTGCCGCACGACTTTATCGGGAAAGCTCAATTTACTATGTGCGCCTGCGCCTATCCCGAGGTAGTCGCCAAACTTCCAATAGTTGAGGTTGTGTTTGGCTTGTCTTCCCGCTTGCGCGAAAGCGGATGTCTCATAGTGCTCATAACCGCGACTGGCCAATAACGCCTCGATATGTTGCTGCATGTCGCTGCTGGTATCGTCGTCCGGCAGCGACGGTGGGTTGCGATAGAACAGGGTGTTGGGCTCTAGGGTCAGGTGATAACAGGAAAGGTGTTGCGGCGCATAAGTAAGCGCAGTAGCGACATCCTGCAAGGCCTGTTCCACCGTCTGTCCCGGCAAGGCATACATCAGATCGAGATTGAAGTTATCGAAATGTGCTTGTGCGATTGCTATCGCATTGCGCGCTTCATCGGCACTATGAATACGTCCCAGAGCACGCAAATGCGTATCGTTGAAACTTTGTATCCCCATGGAGAGTCGATTCACACCCGCATCGCGGAAGGCGGCAAACTTTTTCGCCTCCACCGTACCGGGATTGGCCTCCAGCGTGATCTCCGAATTCAGATCGAGCGGCAGCAACATGCGCACGTTACGCAAAATTTCGGCGATAGCCTCACCACTCAATAGACTGGGCGTACCGCCGCCGAAGAACACCGTGTACACCTTGCGTCCCCATATTTGCGGCAGTGCCAACTCCAAATCACGCACCAAGGCAGCGACATATTCCTGCTCGGG
>JAVHRA010000210.1:0-2305 GCA_036171395.1 Gallionella sp.
AGGGTAGTGGCGCACGATGTCACTGACTACCGGCAGATTGTGTATGACGTCCCCCAGTGATGAGGTTTTGACCAGCAGGATGCGAGGTTGACTGAGCTTATCCAAGGTGGGGGGTGTGGGTTAGGAGGACAGGGCGCATCTTAAAGGATGTAGCGCGGTGAGAGGAAGCGCCGTGGCTAATGATAGAATGCGCCTCCCGTATTTTTGCTCTATACCTATGTCCCATTACCCTCCTATGGTCTCGGCCCTGGTCACCTTGATTCTGACTTTGGTGTTGACACTCAACAAAGACGGCACCATCAAAGATGTGCCCAACGAGCGCTCGCTGCACACCGAGCCGGTGCCGCGCATAGGCGGCTTGGGCATCATGGCGGGCGTGCTGTCAGGATGGATGTTGTTGATGCACGATCTGCAACTTTGGATCGTTCTGCCGATGTTGGGTTTGTTCGCCATGTCTATGGTTGATGATATGCGCGGATTGACCCCCAAGCTGCGCTTGATAGGTCACTTTATGGCAGCGGCTATCGTCGTGCTGGGCGCTGGCTTGGCTTGGTACTGGTGGTTGCCGGTGCTGCTGTTCATCGTGTGGATGACCAATCTGTATAACTTTATGGACGGTGCGGACGGCTTGGCAGGTGGCATGGCGATGTTCGGTTTTACTATGTATGGCTTCGCCGCATTACGCAGTGGCGCGGTGGAAGGCGAGGCCTTCGCCATGATGTGCTTCACCATAGGTGCGGCGGCAATGGGCTTCCTCTATTACAACTTCCACCCCGCCAAAGTATTTATGGGGGATGCGGGTTCGATACCTTTGGGCTTCCTCGCGGCATCATTTGGTGTATGGGGTTGGCAACAGGGATATTGGCAAATCTGGTTCCCCGTATTGGTGTTTTCGCCATTTGTCGTGGATGCGACCGCCACCTTGCTATTGCGTTTGCGTCGAGGGGAGAAGTTATCGCAAGCGCACCGCAGCCATTATTACCAAAGGTTAATTATGAGCGGTTGGGGCCATCAGAACACCGCGATACTAGAGTATGTGCTGATGTTCTCGGCTGGTGCCTCGGCCTTATGGGGCTTGGGGCAAGATGCCACCGTGCAGGCCAACTTGCTAGCCGGTTGGGCGGGTATCTATCTGGCAGTCTCGATGTGGATAGACAAACGTTGGCACAAACATCAGGCGCAACAAGGGAGCGGCGATGCTGCGTAAATCTAACACTAGAACTGTACTGGCCATGCTGCACGATACCGTGGCAGCGTTATTGGCTTGGGATTTTGCTTATCTATTGCGTTTTAATTTTGAGCTGCCGGCAGCGTATCAGGCGGAATTGCGGCATACGATATTGTGGATCGTCGCATTGCAGTTGGGGGTGTTCTGGCGCTTCGGCTTGTATCGCGGCATCTGGCGCTATGCGAGTCTGCATGACCTGCGCCGCATTGTATTGGCGGTGTTGCTGGCGGCCACACTTATCCCCTTCGTGTTGTGGATGTTGCGTGCAGAGTTAGTGGTGCCGCGTTCGGTACTGATACTGAACCCGCTGTTGCTGATTCTGTTTATGGGCGGCAGTCGCTTGCTTTATCGTATGTGGAAAGAGACTCGCATGCATAGCAACTTAAAGCTCTCTTCCGAACCCGTGTTAGTGTTAGGTGCGGGCGATGCAGCGATTAGTCTCTCCAAGGACTTAGCCAAGAACCCCGCTTGGCAATTGGTGGGATTCTTGGATGATGATGTAAGCAAACAAAACTATGTGCTCAATGGCGTGAGGGTCCTCGGCAAATTGGATAGTGTCGCGCGCTGGGTAGATCACTACAGTGTTGAAAAGGTCATTATCGCCATGCCTGCGAGCTCCCATCAGCAACGTCAGCATGCTATCAAGCTCTGTCAGGCGGCGGGTGTGCAGGCGCTGACCGTGCCTTCTTTCGACGATCTGATGAGCGGCAAGGTGGGGGTGTCCGAGTTGCGTGCCATAGAGTTGGATGACTTGTTGGGGCGTGATCCGGTCACGCTCGACAAAGAAGGATTGCATGAATTGCTGGCCGAGCAAGTGGTGATGGTGACCGGTGCCGGCGGCTCTATCGGTTCCGAACTATGCAGACAGATCGCCAATTTTCTGCCATCCCAGTTGGTGTTGTTCGAGCAGAGCGAGTTCGCCTTATATACGCTCGGGCAGGAACTGGAACGCAGCTATCCGAATTTGAATTTCGTCTGCATCGTCGGGGATGTGAAAGATGGTGCGCGCGTCAACGAAGTGTTACAGAGCTATCACCCTAGCAGCGTGTTCCATGCTGCGGCCTACAAGCATGTGCC
>JAVHRA010000210.1:2405-5338 GCA_036171395.1 Gallionella sp.
TACAGAGCTATCACCCTAGCAGCGTGTTCCATGCTGCGGCCTACAAGCATGTGCCCATGATGGAGCAGAACAATGCCTGGCAGGCGATACGCAATAACGTACTGGGAACCTGGACGGTGGCACAGGCTGCGCAACAGCATGGCGTGCGCAAATTCGTATTGATCTCCACTGACAAGGCGGTGAACCCAACCAATGTGATGGGCGCTTCCAAACGTTTGGCCGAGTTGGTGTGTCAGGCTTTGCAGAATGGCGGGGACACACGATTCGTCATGGTGCGTTTCGGCAATGTGCTGGGCAGTACCGGCAGCGTAATCCCCAAGTTCCGTGCGCAGATCGCACAAGGCGGACCTATCACCGTCACGCATCCCGAGATCACGCGATACTTCATGTCCATCCCCGAAGCAGCGCAACTGGTGTTGCAAGCCGGCTTGATGGGCAAGGGCGGCGAGATTTTTGTGTTGGATATGGGCGAGCCGGTCAAGATCGTCGATCTGGCTAAGGAGTTGATACGATTGTCCGGCGCAAGTTTAGAAGACATCAAGATCGAATACAGTGGGCTGCGTCCTGGTGAAAAGCTCTATGAGGAGTTGCTCGCGGATGATGAGCAGACCCTGCCTACGCCTCATCCCAAGTTGCGCATCGCACAAGCCAATCAGGTTGACGCAGACTGGCTGCCGCGTCTCTTGGCGTGGACCGCCGCGACCGCCAAAGCCGATATTACGGTGCGCGCCGATCTGACCGGATGGGTGCCTGAATACCAACCATATGAGGAAAATAAGGCATATGAGCACTCAAGCCACTAGCAAGGTCATGCAAGTATTGCGCATTGCAACGGCGACCATCGGGTTGGCGGTACCTATCTCGACCGCGCTGGATAACTTCCTGTTGGCGATGGTGTTATTGGGTTTGTTCTTCAATCTCGGTAAGGTCTGGCGTATCACGGTTTGCAATCCTGTGGCGCGCGTCGCCCTCGCCTTGTTCGGTATGCTTGCTGTCGCCACGCTGTATGGTCAAACGCCCCTCAGCGAGGCTTTCGGCATATTGGGAAAATATATCGACCTCGCTTTTGTGCCCCTATTTATCCTGATGTTCTCCGCAGCCAAGACTAGGCAATTGGGTGAGCGTATGTTTTTCCTTGCAAGCGGTTTGATCTTGCTGTTGTCCGGTTTGCTGGCCACCCACATCCTCGCTCCGCAGAGCTGGATGAGCAGCCTGACCACTGCGGATAGTCCTGCGGTGTTTCATAGCTATATCACGCAGGGCAATATGATGGCCTATGCCGCCTTCCTCGCGCTGCTCAAAGTTCGTGATGCGCATGATGTCAGGTCACGTGCGCTATGGGCGAGCTTTGCTGGTGTTGCGATGTTCAATGTGTTGTTCATGTTGCAGGGCCGCACCGGTTATATGATCTTGCTGTTGCTGTTGGCATGGTTCGCATGGGCGACATTGGCCAGATATTTCCATCAGCGCGGCAAAGCGTGGGGCTGGCGTCAGGGGGCCATGGTTATGGTTGGGGGCATGGTGATGGTCGGCAGCCTGTATATGCTCTCGCCACGCTTGCATGATCGGGTAGAGACGGTGAAACAGGAGATGCAAGCTTGGCATCCCGATCTTGGCAATGAAGGCTCCTCTGCCGGACAACGCTTGGATTACTACTACAACACCTTGCAAATCATCGAACGCAACGTGTGGTCGGGCGTTGGCACGGGAGGGTTCCCCGACGCGTACACTCAGCAGATTCAGGGCACGAATGCCATTCCCACTCATAACCCGCACAACGAATACTTGATGATCGCGGTGCAGACCGGCGTGTTGGGATTGTTGCTACTGCTCTATCTCTACTACACCGAGTGGCGCGTCGCACCCTTATTGGAATCGCCCTATGCACAAGATGCGGCACGCGGACTGGTACTGGCTTTTGTCGTTAATTGCATGCTCAACTCAGCGCTACACGATCATGCTGACGGCTTGTTCTTCGCCTTTATGAGCGCGCTGTGGTTTAGCACTTTACGCGCGCGCAAGTCATGAGCAAGCTATCCGTCATCTTGATCACCAAGAACGAGATACTCAATATCCGCGAGTGTCTGGCCTCGGTGTCTTGGGCGAATGAGATCATCGTGGTGGACTCGGGCAGTACCGATGGCACCTTGGACGTGTGTCGCGAACTGGGTGCCAAGGTCTACCAACATGATTGGCCGGGCTTTGGCGTGCAGAAGAATCGCGCGTTGGGTTATGCCAGTCATGACTGGGTGCTGTCCATCGATGCTGATGAGCGCGTCACGCCTGAGCTGCGCGCTGAGATCGAGCAAGTGCTGGCTGATGCAACGAGTCTGGCTGGCTACGAGATTCCACGCCTATCTAGTTTCTGCGGACGCTTTATTCATCACTCTGGTTGGCGTCCCGACTATGTGTTGCGCTTGTTCCGTCGCGACAAGGCTAAATTCAGTGACGCGTTGGTGCACGAGGCAGTGCATATGCAGGGCCAGCGCGGACAGTTGCAACACTCGCTGTTGCACTACAGTTATCGTGACTTCGAGGATGTCATCGCCAAGCTCAATAACTACTCAAGTGCGGCGGCGGATATGCAGCAGCGACGTGGCAAACGTGGCGGGTTGGGGACGGCATTACTGCATGGTGGCTGGGCGTTTTTCCGTACCTATGTGTTGCGGCGCGGCTTTCTGGATGGTCGCGAGGGTGTGATGCTGGCGATTATGAACGCAGAAAACAGTTACTACCGATACATCAAACTTTGGCTTAAGCAACAACGCTGAATCACAAGCCTGCAGCCTTCAACTTCTCTTCCATATCCTTGGCGATCTTAGAATTCGCAAAATCTGAGATGTGATCACCATAGCTGTAAAGGAATTTTCCTTCTTCGGTGACGCGACATACGTTGTTCGGGATGTCACACAGCAGTGGCGTGGGGTCGTACA
>JAVHRA010000210.1:5438-6548 GCA_036171395.1 Gallionella sp.
GCCGCTGCTAAAGCAATATTGGAAGTTGGCTTTCTCGGCTTCTGGCAGGCCGCAATCGTGCTGAACTTGTGCGCGGTCATAACCTATGGTGAGCGTAGCGGGATCGCCGTTGAGCATGGAGAGTTGGCGCGACTTAATACCGTCGGTCTTCTTCACGATCAACCCGCCCACGCCTAGCAGCACCATCAGCAGCGACAACACCCAGATGCCCTTACGCGTGTGCGGACGTGCGCGCACCGGACGCTCCAGTAGCTTGTAGGTGAGCCAAGCCAGTAGCACGCTGGTGGCGAGCATGGCGGCGCGCAGTCCAGCGGAGGGCGTTTGCGATTCCATGATGCGGGCGAAGGACAACAGCGGCCAATGCCACAGATAGAGCGGATAGCTGATCAACCCCACCCACACCATCAGCGGATTGGATAGCAGGGTGCGGCTCGCCCAAGTGCGTTCGCCGGCATAGATCAGACAAGCCGCGCCCAGTGTGGGCAGCAAGGCCCATGCGCCGGGGAATAAGTCGTGCTTCTGTATTACGCTTACGGCCAACACGATCAGCAGCAGGCCTACAGCAGCGATGACATTGCGTAGCTTATCGCTATGCGCGAACTGCTCGGCCAATAGATAGGCGACACCGGCGCCGACTGCCAGCTCCCAGAAGCGCGTTAGCGGCGAGTAGAAATCGGCGGTGGCATCGTGTTGTACCAACACGATGCTATAGAGCAGCGACGCGCCCAGCACCAGCAGGAATCCGGCGGCGAAGAAACGCGTGTTGCGCCAGAAAAACGCCAGCAGCAAAGGCCAGACGATGTAGAACTGTTCCTCTATGCCCAGCGACCAAAGATGCAACAAAGGCTTGGTGTCGGCGGCGTTATCGAAATAGCCCGCTTCTTTCCAGAACACCAGATTGGAGACGAACAACGTGCCGGCCGTGACGTGCTTGCCGAGTTGCTCATATTCCCCCGGTGCGAGTATCACCCAACCCATCGCCAAGCAAGCGAACAGCACGATGGCCAAGGCGGGGAAGATACGTCGCACGCGCCGCGCGTAGAAGGTCTTGATGCTGTAGTTGCCGGCCGCCAAGGCTTCCCAGATGTGCTTGGAGATGAGGTAGCCGGA
>JAVHRA010000210.1:6648-9043 GCA_036171395.1 Gallionella sp.
GCGATTATAACGGCTCTTAAACGCCATCAAACGGGATAGTTATGCAGCAAGAAAAGATGAAATTGATCCATGTGGTAAGACGCTACGGCCCAGTCGGCGGCATGGAGCGCTATGTCTGGGAAGTCACGCTGAACCTGCGCGACCTCGGTCACGAGGTGCTGGTGTTGTGCGAGGAATGTCTGGCCGTAAAACCAGACGGTATCACCGTGGTCGAGTTAGGCAAATGTAGGCCGCGTCCGCGCTGGTCTGCGTTGTTGTGTTTCAGCAAACATGTGACACGCTGGTTGGACGAACATCCGCAACCCGGCAGTCTGATACACAGCAACGAGCGTCTGGCACACCACGATGTCACCACTTTTCACGGCCCCCCCTTCGCCACCATATTTGAAAAGCCCTGGTGGAAGCGCGTGTCCTTGCGTGTTGCCATGCAGCTGTTTTTAGAGCGCCGCGAATTGCGTGAGGCGCACTACATCGTGCCTAACTCTGATCTTATCTCTGCGCAGTTGGCGCACTACTACCCAGAACACAAACACAAGCTCACGCCACCCGTTGTGCCCGGCGTGACCAGTGGTGCGACGCGTGCCGATCATGCTGTACCGGCAGATGGCGGTGTGGTCGGTTTCGTCGGCAAGGAGTGGCAGCGTAAAGGTTTGCCTTTTGCGGTGGAGGTTGTCAAACGTTTGCGTCACAACCGACCCAACCTTAAGTTCCGTGTGGTCGGCCCCGCTGTGAAAGACATCCAGCATCTGTTCGACTCTCCGCAGAATGATCAGCTATTAGGCTGGAGCACTGATTCGCACTACACCGAGTTTGACGTGTTGCTGCATCCAGCCAAGGCCGAGCCTTATGGCATGGTCATCTCAGAAGCGATGGCGGCTTGCGTGCCGGTGGTGATCTCCGACCTGTGCGGCGCTGCGCCGCAAGTGAGTGCAGAGAACGGCGAGGTCTTGTCGCTGAATGATGGCGTACAAGAATGGGCTGACGCCATACAGATGCAGTTGTCGCGTACCAGCCAAGTGCCACGTTTCGAGCGCGCTTGGCGCGTCGCGGCGCAAGAGTATGAAATAATCTACCGCGCCCATTTCGCCAAGAGACACCCATGAGTTCACATCCGTTAATCTCCATCATCGTGCCGGTCTACAAGGCCGAGAAATGTCTGGACGAGCTGTACCAGCGCCTTAAAACTTCCTTGGAGACCATCAGCCGCGACTTCGAGATCATCCTCGTGGAAGACTGCGGCGGAGATAGTTCCTGGCAAGTGATCGAACGTCTGAGTGCCACCGATGCACGTGTGCGCGGCGTGCAGTTCAGTCGCAACTTCGGCCAGCACTACGGCATCACTGCGGGTATGGATCTATGTCGTGGCGATTGGGCGGTGGTGATGGATTGCGATCTGCAAGACCAACCCGAAGAGATCCCGCGCCTCTACGCCAAGGCACAAGAAGGTTACGACATCGTGCTGGCAAGACGCGGTGTGCGTCAGGACGGGTTGCTCAAACGCATCACCTCCGGCCTGTTCTACAAAGCGTTCAGTTATCTGGCCGATATCGATTACGACGGCGAGGTAGGCAACTTCCGCATCATGTCGCGCAAGGTGGTGGCTAGCTTTAGCCAGATGCGCGAACAGCTGCGTTTCTTCGGTGGCTTGGTGCAGTGGCTGGGTTTCCCTACCGCCAGCATCCGTGTCGAACATGCCGAGCGTTTCGAGGGGCAGTCCAGCTACACCTTCGCCAAGCTGTGGAAGCTTGCCTCCGAGACCATCATCGCCTACTCCGACAAACCCTTGCGCATCGGTGTGCGCATCGGCTTCACTATGGCGGCGCTGGCCTTCGCTTACGGTATATATATCCTGTGCCACGCGCTCATCTACGGCTCGCCCATCCCCGGTTGGAACAGCTTGATCGTGTCGCTGTATTTCATCGGCGGCATCATCATCGCAATGCTAGGCATCATCGGCATCTATCTGGGCAAGACCTTCGACGAGAGCAAGAAGCGTCCACTCTATATCGTGAGAAGAACTACCTACGATGCACACACTGATTAGACCCACCCCTTGGGACACCGTCCCGCTAGGCATGCCCACTTGGGAGTTGCTCAGCTATAGCGAAGCAGCCTTGCGTCTATGTATGCAGATGCCCGGTCATCACACCATCAAGGTTGCGCCACTGGATGACAAGAAGCTGCTGCACGACTACGGCTTCTACTATTGCGACACCTTGATCGAGCCGTATGCGAATGCGAACAAGCTACGTCCGGTCGCGCATCCAGATGCCACCGTCTCCAAAGTTTGTGATGCGGAAAAAGTATTAGCGATGGGGCACGGCGTGTTCGCGCATGGTCGTTTTCAGCGCGACTTCAATCTGCCTAAAGCCGCAGCGGAACAGCGCTACGACAC
>JAVHRA010000211.1:0-1883 GCA_036171395.1 Gallionella sp.
GGCTGATGGATTATCTACAGCATCACGATGCGCCGGAGGCCACGCGCGAACAGCTGTTGCGCGTACACGACGCGCATCATATTGAGCACGTGGCCAGTAGCACGCCGACGCAGGGCATCGTGCATATCGACGGCGACACCGCGCTCAATCCCTATAGTTATCAGGCCGCATTACGTGCCGCTGGGGCGGGTGTGATGGCGGTAGATTTGGTGATGGCGGGCAAGGTGGAGAACGCCTTCTGCAACATCCGCCCACCCGGTCACCATGCTGAACGTGCCCAAGCGATGGGCTTCTGCATCTTTAACAACATCGCAGTTGCAGCCACGCACGCCTTGGAGCATCACGGCTTACGGCGCGTCGCTATCCTTGATTTTGATGTCCATCACGGTAACGGTACCGAGCATATATTCCATGCAGACGAGCGCGTGATGTTGTGCTCCACCTTTCAGCACCCTTTCTATCCGAACAGCGGTGCAGATAGTGGTAACGAACACATCATCAATGTGCCACTCAAAGCCGGTACCACAGGAGCCGAGTTCCGCGCCGCAGTCACTGAGTTTTGGCTACCGGCTTTGGAAAGATTCCAACCTGAGATGGTATTTATATCCGCCGGCTTCGATGCGCATCGAGATGACGATATGGCCATGATGGGCTTGGTCGAGGCGGACTACGCCTGGGTTACCGCTGAAGCAAAACGCATCGCCGCACAATATGCGCAGCGCCGCATCGTCTCATCACTCGAAGGTGGTTATGAACTGCATGCGCTGGGGCGTAGCGTTGCCGCGCATATCAAAGTGCTAAGTGGACTATGAGTAAATAATGAGGACGTTACGACTCTCTCTGACACTATTGCAACGCGACTGGCGAGCCGGGGAGTGGCGCGTAATGTTGCTGGCTTTAGTGTTGGCGGTAGGCAGTTTGTCTACGGTCGGTCTGTTTGCTGACCGCGTGCGGCAGGCTTTGCAGCAGCAGGCGCAGAGTCTGATTGGCGCTGATCTGCGTCTCACTTCCACGCGGCCGTTTTCACCGGACTATTTAGCGTCAGCTAAAGCACAGGGCTTGCAAGCGATACAGAGTCGTACCTTTCCCAGCATGGTGATACACGGCGAGCAGGTGTTGCTAAGCGAGATACTGGCGGTCGAATCGGGCTACCCCTTGCGCGGCAAGATCGTGATTGATGATGGCAGCGCGCATGTGGCGGCGGGTATTCCTGAGTCGAACACGGTTTGGGCGGATGAACGTCTGTTGAGTCGACTCAATATCAAGCTGGGCGATACAGTAGAAATCGGTGCGCGAAGTTTCGTCGTTGCGGCGCTGGTCGTGAAGGACATAGATATTTCCATGGGCTTTTCTAGCTTTGCACCGCGTGTGCTGATGAATGACGCTGATCTCGTGGCGACAGGGCTGATGCAAGAAGGCAGTCGTATCAGTTATCGCCAGATGTATGCCGGTGATGCCCAGCGAATAGTGGCTTTGCGTAAGGACTTGGAGGGCAAGCTCACCGGTAATGAAAAGCTGGAAGATGTGCGCGATGCCCGCCCTGAGATACGCACGGCACTGGAGCGTGCTGAACATTTCTTGGGCTTGGCTGCGCTGACTGCCGCGATATTGGCTGGCGCTGCGATGGCTTTGGCAGCGCGCCGTTTTGTCGATCGGCATCTGGATGCTTGTGCTGTGATGCGCTGTATGGGGGCGCAACAGTCGCAAGTGCTGTGGCTGTTCCTTTATCAGTTCATCGTCTTGGGCTTGTTGGCCATCGTTGCTGGATGCGTATTGGGCTATGTGACGCAGGCACTATTGATCGCCAGTGTGGCGGCGCTACACGAGGCGAGTCTGCCGCAACCTAGCATCGCGCCCTTGCTGAATGCCGCTCTGAGCGGTTA
>JAVHRA010000212.1:0-1864 GCA_036171395.1 Gallionella sp.
CTGTGCCTGCTGGAAGCCTTCGCTCATCACCTTGGCGTAACCGCCGCCACCGCCACCTTCTTCCTCATACTCAACTTTGACGAACTCACCACCCAAGGATTTAACCTGATCGGCCACTTCCGCTCGTGTGTCGTTAGCGCGCACGATAGCGCCCAATCCGGCAGCAGTACCGATGGCGGCCAAACCGGCCACACCGGCACCGGCGATAAATACCTTGGCTGGCGGAACTTTGCCCGCCGCCGTAATCTGGCCGTTGAAAAATCGACCGAACACATTAGCCGCCTCAATGACGGCACGATAGCCCGCCACACTCGCTTGCGAAGTCAGCGCATCCATCTTCTGGGCGCGGCTCAACATCCGGGGCAAGCAATCAATCGCCAACACCGTCGCTTTCTTCGCGGCAAGTTGCTGCATCAATTCAGGATTCTGTGCTGGCCAGATGAAGCCGATCAAAGTGCCACCTGCGCGCATCAACTCAACTTCGGCGCTGCTAGGAACGCTCACTTTTAGTATGACATCCGATTCAGCCCACAGCTGGGCAGCAGCGTCGACAATCTCAGCACCGGCAGCACGATAGCTATCGTCACTGAAATCCGCGCCGTCTCCGGCACCCGTTTCGATTGCGACATTGAAACCAAGCTTAACGAGCTTCTCTACGACGTCTGGTACGGTCGCGACACGCTTCTCGCCTGCAAACGTTTCCGCAGGAATGCCTATACGCATGAATATCTCCCCTGAAATGAAGTGTAACTACTCGGCAACACAGTAAGTGCTCTTCGAACTGCTCACAACCGACGATAGCGTCGGCGTAAACCTGAAAAATTTTGGCGGGCGATTATAACCTAATCATCCATCCGGATAGCGCAACGTTCTCCGTTATAATCCGGCAGATTCTGCCCCTGTTAGCCTGACGTCACATGACTTCTATTCGCCCACTCCCCGAGCTACTCATCAATCAAATCGCCGCCGGCGAAGTGATAGAGCGACCCGCCTCCGCACTCAAAGAATTGCTGGAAAACAGCTTGGATGCGGGTGCGAGCGACATCAGCGTGCAATTAGAGGCTGGCGGTGTCAAGTTGATGCGTATTCGCGACAATGGACGCGGTATCGCAAAAGATGAACTGGCCTATGCATTGATGCGCCATGCCACCAGCAAAATCGCCTCTTTGGACGACTTACAAAGCGTCGCCAGCATGGGTTTTCGCGGTGAAGCACTGGCTAGCATGGCCGCTGTCGCGCAACTTACTCTCACCAGCCGCACCGCCAATGCCCCGCATGCGCATCAGATCACCGCAATTGATGGGCAGCTAAGTGAACCCGCACCGGCTAGCCATGCCATCGGCACGACGGTAGAGATACGGGAGTTGTATTTCAATACTCCGGCACGTCGCAAATTTCTCAGGACCGAGGCCACCGAATATGCTTATTGCGAGGAAGCCTTCAAACGCATCGCCTTGTCGCGTCCAGATGTGGCATTCTCACTACAGCACAATGGCCGCACCATCTGGCAACTCCCCGCAGGACAAGATGAACTGAAACGCGTGACTCAATTCTTGGGCGCAGAATTTGGCGATGCTGCCATCGCCGTATCGCGACAGGCAGCCAATCTCAGTCTGGAAGGCTTCGCCGCCCTGCCCGCCTATTCGAAGTCGTCCCGCGACGCGCAATACTTCTTCGTCAACGGTCGCTTCGTGCGCGACAAGGTTGCCAGCCACGCACTGCGTCTCGCCTATCAAGACATCCTGCATCACCAGCGTCATCCGGCCTACGCCCTCTTTCTCACCATGCCTCCGGCTGCCGTAGATGTGAACGTACATCCGGCCAAGAGCGAGGTGCGCTTCCGCGAAAGCCAAGGCATACATCA
>JAVHRA010000213.1:0-8881 GCA_036171395.1 Gallionella sp.
CCCATTTACCGACTTGCAAAGCAGGTTTGATGACCTGCGCAATATGCTCGGCGCGCGCAGCAAACATCAATAGCGCCTCGGTATCCATACTCATCTTTTGATGCAACAGTATCTCGCGCAGCTGCTCACCCAATGGCGTGCCACCCGGCTCGCGTGTCACGATAACCTCGTGCCCACGAGCTTTAAGTTGTTCTGCAAACCAATTCAAATGGGTGCTCTTACCGGCCCCATCCATGCCTTCGAAACTGATGAATTTATTCATACTCATTTAATCTGAAATTTATTCACGGCGCGATTATGTGCTGCCAGGTTGTTGGAAAATTGTGAACTGCCATCTCCGCGCGCCACAAAATACAGCGCGTCGCTTTGAGCTGGATGCAATGCCGCATGCAATGCCGCAGCACCGGGCAGAGCAATAGGCGTCGGCGTCAACCCTGCGCGCGTATAGGTGTTATAGGGTGTGTCGGTGAGCAGATCTTGCTTGTGAATATTGCCATCGTATTGATCGCCCATACCATAAATCACGGTGGGATCAGTCTGCAACAACATTCCCTTGCGCAAACGATTCACGAACACGGCCGCGATCATGTCGCGATCACTTGCCGTACCGGTCTCTTTCTCCACGATGGAAGCCAAGATCAAAGCATCATAGGGCGTGGCCAAAGGCAGTCCTGCTTCACGCCCCTGCCAAGCTTGAGCCAAACGCTGCTGCATGGTCTCGTAAGCACGTTTGTACAGTTGCACATCACTGCTACCAGACGCGAAAAAATAGGTGTCAGGAAAAAACAAACCTTCAGCTTGACGCTCCTGCGCACCGATGCGCAGTAACAGCTCTGCATCACTCAATGTCAGTGTGTTGTGCTTCAAGCTAGGGTGCTCATTAACGGCTGCGCGAAACTGCTTGAAGCTCCAGCCTTCGATAACACTCAGCTGACTCTGATTCAGTTGACCTTTGCTGATGATATCGAGCAGCTCTAGCATGGTGACTGGAGCGTTCAATACATACTCTCCACTCTTGATCTGCCCGGCCTTACCGGACAAACGCCCCAGCCATACGAACATCAGCTCTTGGTCGATGAACTGTGCCTCGCCCAATTGATGGGCCACGCTCTTCAAACTGCTACCGGATTGCAGAGTGAAGGTATACGGCGTACTGGGCAGAGTCAGCGGACGGTAGGTGAAATATGCTACGGCACCCGCACCTAGCAGTACGACCAATATGATCATGCGCAACAAGAATCTCATCACCATTCTCCTTGTGTCAGTTCAGTACGTAAACGTATCGCAAAAGTGTGCTCCTGCCAGAGCCGTTCACCCAACTCGCGCACTGACCATATGCCGAATACACTGTTGACCAAAAACACCTCATTCGCCAAGTACACTTCGGCCAGCATCACATCTCTTATCTGCACCGTGATGCCTCGCGCTCGGGCATAAGCCAGCACGCGATCACGCTGCACACCGGCCACACCGCATCGGTGCAACTGCGGCGTAATCAAACAGCCGTCGCGCAACAAAAATAGATTGCTGCGCGTGCCCTCTATCACGCGCCCCTGTCCATCTAACAACAGCCCTTCGGCGATCTCCGCAGCGCGGCTTTCAGCCGCAGCCAGCACGCTCTCCAAACGATTGAGGTGCTTGATGCCCGCCAAGCGCGGCTGTTCACTCAGGCGTATCTCGCAGACCCGTACACAGACACCCTGCGTATACCAATCGTCAGGATAATCAGGCGCGGCCGCCACATCCCATATATGACTGGGCTGAACATCCGCTGCCGGGGCATAGCCGCGACTGCCGATTCCGCGCGTCACGATGAGCTTGATCACCCCCTCTGGATGTTGAAGCAATATCTGGTCCAACTCAGATGACAATTTTGACAATGCCGGACAAGTGATGCCCAGCTGCGCGCAATCGTGTTGAATTTTTTCCAAATGCTGCCGACGTTGCAAGGCAATACCCTTACGCGCCAATAGCGTGCGAAACACGCCATCGCCGTATAACAGACCGCGATCACGGATGCTAATCAGACTGCCGGGTTTGCTATTGACCAGCATAGGCGTTAAGTAAGTTTATAAAAACGAAAGGCGCGCCGCTTTGTGCCGACACGCCAAAATGAAAAAACGGGATGCACCAAATCATACTGCACTTGGTGATCCCGCCTTTCGTTGCCTTGGGCAAACTGATCGTCTAGCGCCGTCTTGTTCAGACTTTGCGGAACACCAGTGTGCCGTTGGTTCCACCAAAACCAAAGTTGTTATTTACGGCCACATCAATCTTCATGTCACGTGCGGTATTGGCGCAAAAGTCCAAGTCACACTCGGGATCCTGATTGAAGATATTGATGGTCGGAGGTGATATCTGGTTGTGTACCGCCAGCGCACAAAACACCGACTCGACCCCCCCCGCACCGCCCAACAAGTGACCGGTCATAGACTTGGTCGAGTTGACCACCAGCTTCTTGGCGTGACCGCCAAACGCCAACTTAATGGCATCGGTCTCGTTTTTGTCGCCCATCGGTGTCGAAGTGCCGTGCGCGTTGACGTACTGCACTTGGTCAGGATTCAATCCGGCATTTCTCAAAGCATTTAACATACTACGCTTGGGGCCATCGCTATTTGGCGAAGTGATGTGATACGCGTCACCGCTCATGCCGTAGCCAACCAGCTCGGCATAGATGGTCGCGCCACGCGCTTTGGCGTGTTCATACTCTTCCAACACCATTACACCGGCACCCTCACCAATCACGAACCCATCTCTATCCTTATCCCAAGGACGACTGGAAGTAGCAGGATCATCGTTGCGTGTACTCAGCGCTCGCGCAGAAGAGAACCCACCCACGGCCAAAGAGTTGATGGTAGCTTCGGCACCGCCAGCGACCATCACATCCGCATCGCCGTACTCGATGATGCGAGCGGATTCGCCGATGCAATGCGTGCCGGTGGTACAAGCCGACACCATCGCCAAGTTCGGGCCTTTCAGACCGAACATCACCGACAAATTTCCCGAGATCATATTGATGATGCTGCCCGGAATGAAGAACGGCGATATTTTGCGTGGACCACCGGCAAGATAATCGTTGTGGGTATTTTCGATCATGGACAGACCACCGATACCAGAGCCGATATTCACACCAATACGCTCGGCGTTCTGTTCGGTGACTTCCAAACCGGAGTTTTTGAAGGCCTCGATACCGGCAACCAAACCGAAATGAACAAACTTATCCATCCGGCGCGCATCTTTTGCGGGCAGATATTGCGTGACATCGAAATCTTTCACCTCACCTGCAACCTGGCAAGCGAAAGGACTTGGATCGAAATGACTAATACGGGTGATTCCAGATTTTCCGGCAATAATGTTCTGCCAGGCACTAGGAATCCCGATCCCGACTGGAGAAACTATCCCCAGCCCTGTAATAACAACTCTACGTTTAGACAAGCTGACTCCGTTTTACAACAGATGATGGAAGGAATTACTTTTGATGAGCCAAGACGTAGTCGATGGCATTTTGAACCGTGGTGATCTTCTCTGCATCTTCATCAGGGATCTCGCATTCGAATTCTTCTTCCAATGCCATGACCAGTTCAACTGTGTCCAGAGAGTCGGCACCCAGATCATTTACGAAAGAGGACTCGTTCTTTACTTCAGCTTCGTTAACACCCAGTTGCTCAGAAACGATCTTTTTTACACGTTGTTCAATAGACATATTTATCTCCTACCCTAAATTAAAGTTCAAAAAAGCTGCGGCATTGTATCAAATTTGCCTAGATTTCCAAACGACATCAACACTCACGACAAAAGGTCTGACAAATCATCTTGTTGCACTATCCACAAGACGCACAGTCTCACTATGAGCACGCATACAGGACTATTCGGGCAATAAAAAGGGAGTCCGTTTGGACTCCCTTTTTAACTGTACTAACCAATGAAGCAGCGCTTACTTCTTAACGCCGTTCACTGTGGCTTTCAGTGTCGCACCTGGTTTGAATGCAGGAACTTTAGATGCCTTGATCTTCAGCTCAGCGCCAGTCTTGGGATTACGGCCAACACGCGCTGCACGTTTACGAACTTCGAATGTACCGAAACCAACCAAAGCGATGTTGTCGCCTTTTTTCAGCGTAGCGCTGATGATTTCCAACAGACCCGCGATATTACGTTCAGCATCAGCCTTGGTACCGCCAACTTTTGCAGCCAATGCATCTATCAGTTCTTTTCTGTTCATGTTGTTTATTCCCTAGTTAGTGTATGAATAAATAACTGCACCACGCAGCGGGTTTAAGTTTAGCACCCAACCCAACCATTATGTACAGTGATATTTGGATTTTTTGCATCAAATTTGTAGCGCTTGTTCAGCTTGCAGGCCATATGTATACGGCCTGCACATGTCTTACCTTTAAGTGCACCACAGATACCCGACAAAAATACTCAAGCCAGCTGAGCAATGCTGCGCACCACACTATTTCCTTTGACTGGCAAAGACTTACCGCCGCGCGCGCGTTTGCCAAAATATCCCTGCAATACGCTGCCTTCCAACTTTAACGACTGCTCTTTAGTTCCGCTCGTGACCGTAATCGTCACGCCAGGCCGCGCAATTACGGCGACCGCCGCCAATTCATCGCTATCTGCCAAGCCCAGCACAATTACCCCTTTACCACCTCCGGGCAGGCTCTTTAACTCTGCCAAAGTGAACACCAGCACGCGACCGGCACGCGATGCAGCGACAACCAGCGTATGCGGTTGGGCGCTAAACAACACCGGCGGCAAGATGGACGCGCCATCCACGGTGATAAATTGCTTACCCGCTTTGTTGCGTCCGACCATATCACCTAAAGTGCAACTGAAACCATAGCCCGCATTCGTCGCCAACAGCAGTTGCTGCGCAGCATCGCCACACAGCGCGTGCACGATACGTGCGCCACTCGCCACCTCGATCAGCGTCGCCAAGGGCACGCCATCACCGCGACCGCCAGGCAATTGCGCGACCGGAATGCTGCACACCCGACCATTGCTGCAAATGACGATGCACTGATCGGTAGTGCGACATTCGAAGCGGCCCAACAAGGCATCCCCTTCCTTGAACGCGACAGTGCTCATATCTAAGCCATGGCCCTGACGTGTCCTCACCCAATGCTTACTGGAAATGATCACTGTAACCGGTTCGTCAACCACGGCCACACTCAGTACCGAACGCTCTGCCTGTTCAATCAACGTGCGCCGCTCATCGCCATAGGTCTTGATATCCGCTTCAATCTCGTTGGCGACCAACGTGCGCAAAGCCTTCTCGCTGGCCAATAATCGTTGCAACTTGCTGCGCTCATCCTGCAGCCCATGCAGTTCGCGCTCGATCTTGATCCCTTCTAACTTGGCCAACTGGCGCAGACGGATTTCCAGAATGTCATCGGCCTGACGTTCCGACAAGGCGAAACGCGCGATCAGGGCGGCCTTGGGTTCGTCCGATTCGCGTATCACCGCGATCACCTCATCGATATTCAGATAGACAATCATGCGTCCTTCTAAGATATGGATGCGGTCATCAACTTGCGCCAAACGATGCGTGACGCGGCGATACACGGTGCTGAGTCGGAACTGCGTCCATTCGCGCAAAATCAAAGCAAGCGGCTTCTGCTGCGGCCTGCCGTCCAGCCCTATCATCACCATATTCAGCGACAACGAGCATTCCAAGCTAGTATGCGCGAGCAACACACTCATTAGCTCGGCTGGCGTTTGCCGGCTCGATTTCGGTTCGAATACTAGACGCACCGCCTGATCCTTGTCCGACTCGTCCGAGATTTTATCTAGCACCGACAATATGAGCGCCTTGTTCTGCACTTGGTCTTGTGACAGCGATTTCTTATTGGCGCGCACCTTGGGATTGGTCAGATCTTCAATCTCTTCCAGTATCTTCTTGGTCGACACACCGTGCGGCAATTCATGCACCACCACTTGCCACTGACCGCGCGCCAGCTCTTCCACTGTCCAGCGCGCACGCATCTTCAGCGGACCGCGCCCGGTGCGATAACACTCGCGTATCTCGGCAGCCGAAGAAATGATTTGCCCCCCGCCGGGCAGATCAGGACCGTTGACACTTGCCAACAAAGCCTCATCCGTAAGGTGCGGGTCGCGCACGCAGGCTGCGGCAGCAGTGCCGATCTCGCGTAGATTGTGTGGCGGAATCTCAGTGGCCATACCGACCGCGATACCCGATGCGCCATTGAGCAACACCATCGGCAGACGCGCCGGTAACAGCGCCGGCTCTTCGAACGCGCCGTCATAATTAGGGATGAAATCCACCGTACCCATATTGATCTCGGACAGCAGCAGTTCCGCAATAGGCGTTAAGCGACTTTCGGTGTAGCGCATCGCGGCGGCATTATCGCCATCACGCGAACCGAAGTTACCTTGTCCGTCCACCAGCGGGTATCGCAGCGAAAAACTTTGCGCCAAGCGCACCATCGCCTCATAAGCAGAGGAGTCGCCGTGCGGGTGAAATTTACCCAGCACCTCGCCGACTACGCGTGCCGATTTGACATGACGACTGTTCGCCACCAGCCCCATCTCGCGCATCGCATACAGGATGCGGCGTTGCACTGGCTTTTGGCCATCACACACATCCGGCAGCGCACGTCCCTTCACCACTGAAACTGCGTATTCTAGATAGGCGCGCTCAGCATATTGCGCCAACGGCACAGCATCGCCTTCGGGCGGTGGTGGCAATGCGCTAAAACTGCGGCCGCCGCCATTACCACCCGCAGCGACTGCAACAACCTCAGCCGCCACTTCCGCCTCGACCACACCCAGATCAAGATCGCCCACGTATTGTCCCGGATCGTTAGACATCGCCATTCACCTCATTACCATGGAACTCCAACCAAGCGCGACGCGTGCCGGACTCCTGTTTGCCTATCAACATATTCATCATCTGGTGCGTCTCTTGGTGAGTATGCACATCGAACTCCACACGCAGCGCACGGCGCGTATCGGGGTTCATGGTGGTCTCCCACAATTGCAGTGCATTCATCTCGCCCAAGCCTTTGAAGCGCGACACCGACCACGCGCCCTCGCGTATCTTTTCGGCGCGCAATCTATCTTCTATTCCCGCCAGCTCAGCCTGATTCAAGGCATAAATTTTGCGCAATGGCTTCTTGCCTAGCGCGGGAACATCAATACGAAACAACGGCGGTTGCGCAACAAAGATGCGCCCCGCCTCGACCACTTTGGGGAAGTGCCTGAAGAACAGCGTGAGCAATAAAGTGGAGATGTGCGAACCGTCCACGTCCGCATCAGCCATGATATAGACGCTGCTGTAACGCATTGCTGCAAGGTCCACGACATCCTCTACACCATGCGGATCGACTCCTATCGCCACCGCGATGTCATGCACTTCGGCATTGGCGAACAGCCGGTCTCTATCGACCTCAAAGGTGTTCAGCACCTTGCCGCGTAAGGGCAGGATGGCTTGGAACTCCTTGTTGCGTCCCTGCTTGGCCGAACCGCCCGCCGAATCGCCCTCGACTAAAAACAACTCGTTGCGCGTCGCATCCGAGCTGGCGCAATCGGTCAATTTGCCCGGCAACACCGCGACACTCGAACCTTTTTTCTTTTCCACTTTTTGCGCGGAACGCATGCGGCTTTGCGCTTGGCGGATGGTAATTTCGGCGATCTTCTTGCCGTATTCGACATGCTCGTTGAGCCACAGCAACAGCGGGTCGCTAATCATCAGCGACACCAGTTTCAACGCATCGCGTGACACCAGCTTATCCTTGGTCTGCCCCTGAAATTGCGGGTCGAGCACCTTGGCGGACAACACGAAACTTACGCGCGAGAACACGTCGTCGGACACTAGCTTCACGCCTTTCGGCGTTAATCCGTGCATCTCAATAAAACTCCTCACCGCCGCGAATATACCGTCACGCAAGCCCGAATCATGTGTGCCGCCATTGAGTGTGGGGATCAAGTTCACATAAGACTCGCGTATCACCGGCCCTTCCTCGGACCATGTGCACGCCCAAGCCGCGCCCTCGCCCGGCGCGTAACCGGAGTCGCTGCCTTTTTGCACGAACTTCTCGCCATCGAATATCGGCACAGCCAGCTCTTGCTCGCACAAGGCCTGCGTCAGATAACCGCGCAGTCCATCGGGATAGGACCAAGTCTGCGTCTGCAGGGTCTTCTCGGTATACAGGCTGACATGCACGCCGGGCAACAGCACCGCCTTGGAACGCAAGGAGCGTTCCAGTTGCGCCATCACCACGTTAGGGGTGTCGAAATATTTGGCGTTCGGCCAAGCACGCACCAAGGTACTAGTACGTTTTTTTGGCGCAGTGCCAATTTGTGCGAGCGGCTTTTCCGCCGCGCCATCGAGGAAGCGGATGAAATGCTCGCCACCATCGCGACACACCGTCACCTCCACCTTGTGCGACAGTGCGTTGGTCACCGCCACGCCCACGCCATGCAGACCGCCGGAGAACTTGTATGCCCCGTCGCTCTCCTTGTCGAACTTGCCGCCCGAATGCAACACGGTGAAGGCCACTTCCACCACCGACACACCTTCTTCGGGATGCACCCCGACTGGGATGCCACGCCCGTCATCCATGACCGACACCGAACCATCCTCATGCGCGGTAACGAAAATATTTTTCGCATAGCCCGCCAAGGCCTCGTCGCAGGCGTTGTCCACCACTTCCGCGATCAAATGGGTAGGGCTCTCCAGATTGGTATACATACCCGGCCGTTGCCGCACCGGATCAAGGCCGCGCAGCACCTTGAAGGATGATTCGTCATAGACGTTCTTGCTCATGGTTTTCCTAGTTGGGATTTTCCAAATTTTTGCGGGGGGATTCTACAACACTAGCGCTATCCAACCATCTCTATAGGAGTGAGCCATGCT
>JAVHRA010000214.1:0-8763 GCA_036171395.1 Gallionella sp.
ACATCGTTACCAGCCACATTGATATACTCATCCTTCATGTGAGTCGCTTCACGCGCCACAGAAGCCAGCGGCGTGATGAAGCATTCGCTGGCGTAAGGCTGGCTGCTCAAGCGACGGATGGATACTGAACCAGGCTCACCTTTAGTAGCCGCATGGTTGACCGCGTAATCACCGACCGCACGGGCTTCTTGTGCATCGATAGGCGAGATAATGGTGGGGAAAGAACGTTGCAGATAGCCAAAAGTGTCGGCGCGCACACGCACTTTTTGCCCGACGAATGCTTCTTTGACCAGTGCGGCTAAGGTGTCACCCAGCGCACCGCTACCTGACAACTGGATGTTGCCGTGCGAATCTTTCTCGCCGCTGGTGGAAATGGGATTGCCGTCTTTGTCAGTGATACCTTCGGAAGCAGCGATCACGCAACGACCGTATTTGGCCATCGCAGCGCGCACATCTTGTTTGAATTGTTCTACGTTGAATACGCGCTCAGGCAGATAGATCAAATGTGGGCCATCGCCCTCGCCTTGACGTGCCAAGGCGGAAGCTGCAGTCAAAAAGCCGGCACTGCGGCCCATGACTACGTTAACTTTGATGCCGGACAAGGCACGGTTATCACGGTCATCGCCCATAAATGCCAATGCCACGAAACGCGCGGCAGAAGCGAAGCCGGGACAATGGTCGGTGACCTTCAGATCGTTATCTATGGTCTTGGGGATATGCACGGTGCAGAAATCGTAATTCGCCTCTTTCGCCATCTCAGCGATGATGTGTGCGGTTTCGGCGGAGTCGTTACCGCCGATATAGAAGAAGTAACGCACATCGTTCTTCTTGAACACTTCGAATACCTTCTCGCACTCAGCCTTGCCGGGCTTGAGACGCACCGAGCCCAAAGCTGCGGCAGGTGTGGTCGCAACCAGTTCCAGTTGTTCCAGACTCTGAGTGGTCAGATCAATGAAATCTTCCTTCATGATGCCGGCGATGCCGTGATGCGCGCCGAGGATGCCGGTGATGTTGGCATGCTTGCGTGCCGCGAGTACCGCACCAACCAGAGATTGATTGATGACTGCGGTAGGACCGCCGGATTGACCGATAACCATCTTGCCGATTAATTTGCCTTGCATCGCCATCTCATCATCTCCTTGTAAAAGTCGCGCCATTCTAACCGAACTCTCTGCCAGTTCAGCGCGTATCGCTTATAATCGCGGCTCTTTTTAACCCTTAATTTCAAGGACACCGACATGAGCCTGAACAAAGTCCCCTCCGGCAATAATCTTCCCGACGATTTCAACGTCATCATCGAGATCCCGCAACACGGCGAACCCGTCAAGTATGAGGTGGATAAGGAGTCAGGCGCAATCTTCGTGGACCGTTTCATGAACACCGCGATGCACTATCCGTGCAACTACGGTTACATCCCGCACACCTTATCTGATGATGGTGATCCCGTGGACGTTTTGGTTCTCACCCCGGTGCCTTTGAACTCCGGCGTGGTGGTGCGTTGCCGTCCCTTGTGCGTGTTGAAGATGGAAGATGAATCTGGTTTCGACGCTAAGGTCATGGCGGTACCCGTGGACAAGCTGTCCACCCTGTATCGCGGCTTGAAGAGCCATACCGAATTGCCACCCATCATTCTGCAACAGATCGAACACTTCTTTGCCCACTACAAGGATCTGGAGCCTAACAAATGGGTCAAGATCGGCGGCTGGGAAGGTATAGAAGAAGCGCGCAAAGAGATCATGGCAGGCGTAGCGAACTACGCGAGCGCCATCAACAAACCTGAGTTCTGAGCACGGAAGGAACAGCAATGACAGCGCAGATCATAGACGGCAAGAGTATCGCCCAGCAGGTGCGTGCCGAGTGGAAGATACGTGCCGATGCACTCAAGGCACGCGGCATCACGCCCGGCATGGCGGTCATCATCGTGGGCAACGATCCAGCTTCCAAGGTCTACGTGGCCAACAAGGTCAAAGCGTGTGCCGAGCTGGGTCTGTACTCCATCCACTGCGAACTCCCTGCCGATATCAGTGAGGCGCAGCTGCTGGCCGAAGTCGAGGCACTCAATAACGACCCGGCCATACACGGCCTCTTGGTGCAGTTACCGCTGCCCAAGCATCTGGACGCGAACAAGGTCATCGAGGCAATCAACCCCGACAAGGACGTAGACGGTTTTCATCAGAAGAACGTCGGCGCACTGGTCACCGGCGAGACCCCCTTCCCTTCCTGCACTCCCTACGGCGTGATGGTGTTGCTGGAGAAAACCGGCATTAGTATCGAAGGCAAGCACGCGGTGATCGTGGGGCGCAGCAACATCGTCGGCAAACCGATGGCGCTATTGCTGTTGCACAAGAACGCCACCGTCACTATCTGTACTTCTAAGACGGTGGATCTGGCCAAGCACACACGCGATGCCGATATTCTGGTGGCAGCAGTGGGCAAGGCTAACTTCATCACCGGCGACATGGTCAAGCCCGGTGCAGTCGTGATAGACGTGGGCATCAACCGCAATGCCGAAGGTAAGTTGGTCGGCGATGTGGACTTTAATAGCGTCAAGGAAGTGGCTGGCTATATCACTCCAGTACCCGGTGGCGTTGGTCCCATGACCATCACTATGCTGGTGGCAAATACCGTGCGTGCTGCAGAACGATTGAGCCGCTGAATCTAGTCTGGTCGTCTCTAAAGAAAAAGGCTCTTGCTGACGCAAGAGCCTTTTTTATTTCACTAGTTGGAATGGATCAATCGTCGTGACCGTGATGCTCACCACGGTCGCCATGATCGCCATGACCACTATTGCCTCGGTCACGATCATGACCACGACCCGCATTGGGATAGTCCGCACGTGCATCAAAGGGAACATAGAGACAGCCAGACAACATAGCAACGACCGCCAGTAAAGCCAATATTTTTTTCATATCCATTCCTTAAAGTTATCCAGACTGCACAGTCTAGCGCTAATCATACCCGCAGACAGAACTATCACTTCCGCTCGGGCATCGTAGTCTGGATGGCACTGGCCGCATCTAGAATCTGATAGTAAACCTCGTTCTGTTTGATCATGCCCAGATCGGTACGCGCGCGCTCTTCAATGGCCTCGGTGCCCTGCTTGAGATCGCGCACCTCGGCATCCAGCACCGCATTGCGCGCCTGAGTTTGCTGGTTGATTTGCTGTTGCGCCTCCACCTGTCGGTGCAAATCCCATACCTTCAACCAGCCGCCCTTACCCAGCCATAGCGGGTACTGCAACAATAGCAAAATGACCAGTAGTGTGATGGTGATGGCGCGCATATCAATCTGTTAAAAAACATCGCCCCGATTAACGGGGCGAGATTTAAGTCTTGCGAGCTTACTTATTCAACTGATAGTAGGCATCACGACCTGGGTAAGAGGCGCTGGAACCCATATCTTCTTCGATGCGCAACAACTGGTTGTACTTGGCCATACGATCCGAGCGAGACAAGGAACCGGTCTTGATTTGCATCACATTGCAACCCACCGCCAAATCGGCGATGGTGGAATCTTCAGTCTCACCGGAACGATGCGACATCACAGCGGTGTAACCCGCACGCTTAGCCATTTCGATCGCAGCAAAAGTCTCGGTCAACGTACCGATTTGGTTGACCTTGATGAGGATGGAGTTGGCCACGCCCAGCTTGATGCCTTCGCGCAGAATCTTGGTGTTGGTCACAAACAGATCATCACCGACCAATTGGATTTTTTTGCCCAGACGTTCGGTCAGCATCTTCCAACCATCCCAGTCGTGTTCGCTCATGCCATCTTCGATAGAGACAATAGGATACTTGTCCACCCAAGTTGCATACATGTCGACCATTTGTGCGGAGTTCAACACCAGACCATCAGCCTTCAGATGGTACATACCGTCTTTGTAGAATTCGGAAGAAGCCGGATCCATGGCAATCGCCACATCCGCACCCGGCACATAACCGGCTGCTTCGATCGCTTCCATGATGACCTTCAACGCGCCTTCGTTCGAACCCAGCGCAGGTGCAAAGCCGCCTTCATCGCCCACTGTCGTGGCGAAACCCTTGTGATGCAACACGCCCTTCAGGGCATGAAACACTTCCGCGCCGCAACGCAACGCTTCACGGAAACTTTGTGCGCCAATCGGCACGATCATGAACTCTTGCATATCGCCGCCACCGGTCGCATGTGCGCCACCGTTGATGACATTCATCATCGGCACAGGCATCTCCATACGTGCCGCACCGCCGAAGTAGCGGTACAGCGGCAGACCGGATTCTTCCGCCGCCGCTTTGGCGACCGCGATGGACACCGCCAGGATCGCATTCGCGCCCAAACGTGCCTTGTTTTCAGTCCCGTCCAATTCGATCATGGTCTGATCGATGAACGCTTGCTCGGAGGCATCCAGACCAATAATAGCTTCAGCGATCTCGGTGTTCACATATTCCACCGCTTTCAATACGCCCTTGCCCAGATAGCGTTGTTTGTCGCCATCGCGCAATTCAACGGCTTCTTTGGTACCGGTGGAGGCACCGGAAGGTACGGCCGCACGGCCCATCACACCTGATTCCAACAACACATCCGCTTCTACGGTCGGGTTACCACGCGAATCCAGAATCTCGCGGGCGATCACATCAACGATTGCACTCATTTCTTTTTCCTATCTACTTTCACTAAGTTCTTAAACGTTCTTCAAATCTACTATTTCTTCTATCAGTCCTTGCTGCTTGACGGTCGCATCAATTACTTTCAACGTGTGCAACAGCGCTTTCAGATGTCCCAGCGGGAACGCATTGGGGCCATCCGACATGGCTTGCGATGGATTCGGATGGGTTTCCATAAACACCCCCGCCACCCCCGCCGCAACTGCCGCACGCGCCAGCACCGGCACGAACTCACGCTGTCCACCCGACACCGAACCTTGACCGCCCGGCAACTGCACCGAGTGCGTGGCATCGAACACCACCGGGCATCCGGTATTGCGCATCACAGCCAGCGAACGCATATCCGACACCAGATTGTTGTAGCCAAAGGAAGCGCCGCGTTCGCACACCATGATGTTGTCCGCACCGCTAGCCTCGCGCGCTTTATCGACCACGTTCTTCATATCCCTAGGCGAGAGGAACTGGCCCTTCTTGATTTTCACAGGCTTGCCGCACTTTGCGACCGCATGAATGAAGTCGGTCTGACGGCACAAAAAGGCCGGCGTCTGCAACACATCAACCACCGCCGCGACAGGCGCGATCTCTTCGATGCTGTGCACGTCGGTCAGGATATGCACGCCGAGTTGCGCTTTAACTTCCGACAATATTTTCAACCCCGCATCGATACCGAAACCACGGAACGACTTGCCCGAGCTGCGATTGGCCTTGTCATAGGATGATTTGTAGATGAAGGGGATGCCCAACTCGCGGCACATTTCCTGCAGCTTGCCTGCGGTATCGATAGCCATCTGTTGCGATTCGATCACACAGGGTCCGGCGATCAGGAACAGCGGTTTATCTAAGCCAACCTCAAAGTTGCATAGCTTCATTTTGCAGCTCCTTTTTTAAGCAAAGCCGCTTCCACAAAAGCTTTGAACAGCGGATGTCCGGCGCGTGGTGAGGAGGTAAATTCAGGGTGGAACTGCACACCGACGAACCAAGGATGCATGCTTTGTGGCAACTCCATGATCTCGGGCAGATCTTCACTAGGCGTACGTGCCGAGATAATCAAACCGGATTTTTCCAGCGCAGGTACGTAATGATTGTTCACTTCATAACGATGACGATGCCGCTCGTTCACGTCATCGCCATAGATGCGCTGAGCCAAGGTGCCGGCCTTGATTGGGCAACGTTGCGAACCCAGACGCATGGTGCCGCCCAGATCAGAATCCGCATCGCGCGTCGCAACCTTGCCGTCTCTGTCCATCCATTCGGTGATCAATGCCACCACTGGATGTTCGGTCTCCATGTTGAACTCGGTACTGTTTGCATCCTTCATACCGGTCACATGACGTGCGTATTCGATGACCGCCAACTGCATACCCAGACAGATGCCCAGATACGGCACCTTGTTCTCGCGTGCATAACGGATCGCAGCAATCTTGCCTTCGGTACCGCGCACACCGAAACCGCCAGGTACCAGGATGGCGTCGAAATGCTTGAGACCATCGATACCGACGGTCTCCAACGCTTCAGAATCGATGTACTCGATATTCACCTTGGTTGCGGTATGAATACCGGCATGACGCAAGGCCTCAATCAACGATTTATACGATTCGGTCAAATCGACATACTTACCGACCATACCGATGGTGATGTCGTGCGTAGGATTCTGCGATGCGGTGACCAGCTTTTCCCAAACAGAAAGATCGGCAGGCGGTATGTTATTCAAGGCCAATTCTTCGCAGACAATGCGATCCAGACCTTGCGCATGCAACATCTGCGGGATCATGTAGATGCTATCCGCATCCCACATCGAGATGACCGCTTCTTCGCGCACGTTGGCAAACAGCGAGATCTTGGCACGTTCATCATCGGGAATCGGACGGTCGGCACGGCACAACAAGGCGGTCGGGAAGATACCGATCTCGCGCAATTTTTGCACGCTGTGTTGCGTCGGTTTTGTTTTGAGTTCGCCCGCCGTGGCAATGTACGGAACCAGCGTCAGGTGCACATAAGCGACCTGATTACGTCCCATCCGCAAACCCATCTGACGGGCAGCTTCTAAGAACGGCAAAGATTCGATGTCACCTACGGTACCGCCGATTTCGACGATGGCCACATCGGCTTTATCGCCGTGATACGCCGCTGCGCCGCGTTCGACGAACGCTTGTATCTCATTGGTGATGTGCGGGATGACCTGCACGGTCTTGCCCAGATACTCGCCGCGACGTTCCTTGCGAATCACGCTCTCGTAAATCTGGCCGGTGGTGAAGTTATTGGCCTTGCGCATCTTGGCACTGATGAAGCGCTCGTAATGGCCGAGGTCCAAGTCGGTCTCAGCACCGTCTTCGGTGACAAACACCTCACCGTGCTGGAACGGACTCATGGTGCCGGGATCAACGTTGATATAAGGGTCGAGCTTCAACATGGTCACGCGCAGCCCGCGTGATTCAAGGATGGCCGCCAAAGAAGCGGCGGCGATGCCCTTCCCTAAAGAAGAAACAACGCCGCCGGTAATAAATATGTACTTAGTCATGGGCCGCGATGATACCGGAAAACCGTGTCCGCTCAAAATTGAAATGGCGATTCAGGCTGTTCTTAGCCTAAATCGCCACCCTATGCGACAACCCTCAAAAAATGCACCAAAATGTCGCCTAAACATTGGCAACTACAGCACCTCAAAAAGCCCTAAACGATCATTCCTGCCGCAACCGTGTTGTTGTTAGCTTCATCGATGACGATGAAGCTACCGCTAGCACGATTGCGCGTGTACTGATCGAAAGCCAGCGCTTGCTGCACCTTTATGCCCACACGCACGATGTCGTTCATGTTAACCACGGGTTCGGCGTGATGTTCCAAGGTATTTACATCGACGCGGTATTCGATCTTGGAGAACAGGCATTTCGCCATGCGGGTAGTGTGCTTGACCAGATATTTGCGGTTCTTATCCAGCGGCGCTTCCGACAACCAGCACAGCATCGCTTCGAACTCCTTGGCCACGGTTGGCATATTGTCCGCCTTGACGAACATATCGCCGCGCGAGATGTCGATTTCGTCATTCAGCGTGATGGTGATGGACTGCGGCGCAAACGCAGTCTGTAGCTTGCCGTCGTAAGTGACGATCTCCTTGACGGTACTGGTACGACCGGAGGGCAACACGGTCACGGCATCACCCACCGACACTTGACCCGCTTCGATACGGCCCATAAAGCCACGGAAGTCATGGTATTCCTCGGTCTGCGGACGGCACACCCATTGCACGGGGAAACGGAAGTCAGTGGTATTCACATCGCGATCAATCTCCACGCTCTCCAACTTTTCCATCAATGTCGGCCCCTGATACCAATTCAGACTGTCGCCCCTGTCAACCACCATATCGCCGACCAAGGCCGACAGCGGGATGCAGGTCACATCATGCAGATTCAGTTGCGCGGCGAAGGCCTTGTACTCGGCGACGATCTCGTCGAAACGCGCTTGCGAGTAATCCACCATATCCATCTTATTCACCGCCAGCACGATGTGCGGCACGCCAACCAAGCTCGCGAGGTAAGTATGGCGACGAGTCTGCACCAGCACGCCGCGACGCGCGTCGATCAGGATGACCACTAAGTTCGCAGTTGATGCCGCCGTAACCATATTGCGGGTGTACTGCTCATGTCCCGGCGTGTCCCCGATGATGAATTTGCGCTTAGGGGTGGCGAAGTAACGATAAGCCACGTCTATGGTGATGCCCTGCTCGCGTTCAGCTTGCAGGCCATCGGTGAGCAAAGACAGATCGACTGCGGTCATGCCACGCTTCTCGCTGGTCTTCGAGATGGCCGAGAACTGGTCTTCAAAAATAGATTTTGAATCGTGCAACAAACGACCGATCAAAGTGCTCTTGCCGTCGTCGACAGAACCGGCAGTGATAAAACGTAATAGTTGTGTGGTGTTACTCATGCTATGAACCTCGTATTGATTTTTATCTGCGCAAAGCGTGTATCACTTTCAGCGTGGAGACTTAGAAGTAACCTTCTTTTTTGCGCAGCTCCATGGATGCATCTGAAGTCTGGTCGTCCATGCGCGTCGCGCCGCGTTCGGTAATGCGCGTGGTGGCGGTCTCTTCGATGATCTCGTCCACGGTGCGCGCATTAGATTCCAC
>JAVHRA010000215.1:0-8697 GCA_036171395.1 Gallionella sp.
CACCTATCACCACCACAGATTCCAAGCCCTGAACCCTTCAGGGCTTTTTCATTTGCAAGTCGAATCGGTCCAATACACAACTGATGGATACTTTGCCCAACCCACAGAATCACCGGCCCACAGCGTCTCAAGTGCTGCACGATGTATTCGGCTATCCGCGTTTTCGCGGCGAGCAACAGTCCGTTGTGGAGCATGTCGCCTCTGGCGGCGATGCGCTGGTGCTAATGCCCACCGGCAGTGGTAAGTCTTTGTGTTACCAGATTCCAGCGCTGCTGCGCACGGGTGTGGGTATCGTCATCTCGCCCTTGATCGCGCTGATGCAGGACCAAGTCGCGGCCCTGTTGCAGCTCGGTGTACGCGCCGCGTTCCTCAACTCCAGCATGGAGGTGCACGCGTCGCGCGAAGTGCAGCAGGCACTACAAAGAGGTGAGCTGGATCTGCTCTACGTTGCACCCGAGCGCTTGCTTAACGACAATTTCCTCGGCATGTTGACGCGCATGGTAGAGGCACAGGGTGTGGCTTTGTTCGCCATAGACGAGGCTCATTGCGTATCGCAATGGGGACATGATTTCCGTCCCGACTACCGCGCTTTGACGATATTGCATGAGCGCTTTCCCGGCGTACCGCGTATCGCGCTGACCGCCACCGCCGACGCCCCCACACGCGCCGAGATTGTGGAGCGTTTGGCTTTACAAGATGCACGCCAGTTCGTGTCCAGCTTCGATCGTCCCAACATTCGTTATCGCGTGGTGCAGAAGAACAATGCGCGCCAGCAACTCGCCGCCTTTCTCGACAGCGAGCATGCCAATGATGCGGGCGTGGTGTATTGCCTGTCGCGCAAGAAGGTGGACGAGACTGCCGCGTGGTTGCAGGAACAAGGTTGGGACGCGCTGCCTTATCACGCCGGATTGGATGGCGCGACACGCTCCCGCAATCAGAGCCGTTTCTTGCGCGAAGAGGGCGTGGTGATGGTGGCTACAGTGGCCTTCGGCATGGGCATAGACAAGCCCAATGTACGTTTCGTCGCGCATCTTGATCTGCCCAAGAGCATGGAAGCCTATTACCAGGAGACCGGTCGCGCGGGACGCGATGGCCTGCCCGCCAATGCTTGGCTGGCCTATGGCTTAGGCGACGTAGTGAGTATGCGCAGCATGCTCGATGCGGGTGAAGCATCTGAAGATCGCAAGCGCGTGGAGCGGCAAAAACTGGATGCGCTGCTCGGCTATTGCGAATCCACCACTTGCCGCCATCAAACCTTGCTGCGCTATTTCGGCGAAACACATCCCGGTTCTTGTGGCGAGTGTGACAACTGTTTGCATCCCCCTGAAACTTGGGATGCCACCGAAGCGGCACGCATGGCCTTGTCCTGCGTGTACCGCACCGGACAACGCTTTGGTGCAGGGCATCTGTCTGATGTATTGCTAGGCAAGCTGACACCACAAGTAGCGCGTCACGAACATCATCAGCAATCCACCTTCGGCATAGGTAAAGCATTTGCCGCCACGCAGTGGAGCAGTGTGTTCCGCCAGCTTATCGCGCACGGTTATCTGACCGCGGATATCGAGGCCTATGGTGGCTTGCAACTTACCGCTGACTCGCGACCGGTATTACGTGGCGAGCAATCGGTATGGCTGCGTCGCGATATACAGCCTGAGCAACGTAAGCGTGTCGGCCGTACTGGCAAGAACACACCGAGCGGCGTGCAGGACAATAGCTTGTGGGCAGCGCTCAAGGCCAAGCGTATGGAGCTTGCACGTGCGCAAGGTGTTCCGCCTTACGTCATTTTTCATGACAGCACACTGGTCGAGATGATGAGCGTACATCCACTCAACTTAGATGAGATGGCGCGCGTCAGCGGCATCGGGCATGCCAAGCTTGCCCGATACGGCGATGAGTTCTTAAAGGTCTTTGAGGATGTGGCGAACAGTGTTTGAGTTGGAGCAGATTTTTCTTGAATAATCAGGCTCACTATAAATACACAAAACCGTAGCGAGCGACTTGAGTGCTAGAAGCACGGAGCACAGCAACCGAGACATACCAAAAAGGTAGGCGAGGAGCGAGCACCGCGCGACAACGCAATCAAGTCGCGCAGTAGGTTTAGGTGTTTTGCACCACGATCTTGGGGAAGGCTGAACTATGATCCTGCGCCATCTCTGCTACTTTCACGGCAATACGACGGGCGATAGTTTTATAGGTCTTGCTAATATCGCTATCCGGTGCAGCAACTACGGTGGGCTTGCCCGAATCGGCTTGCTCGCGGATGTGGATATCCAATGGCAGGCTGCCCAAGAATTCCACTTCATAATCGGCACACATCTTCGCACCGCCTCCCGCGCCAAAGATATGTTCTTCATGTCCACATTTTGAACAGATGTGGGTGCTCATGTTTTCCACGATGCCGATGATTTTGATGCCAACCTTCTCAAACATCTTAAGACCCTTGCGCGCATCCATCAATGCAATGTCCTGCGGCGTGGTGACTATGATAGAACCGGTGACCGGCACCTTCTGCGCCAGCGTCAGTTGCACGTCGCCGGTTCCGGGCGGTAGATCGACCACCAGATAATCCAAATTATCCCAACGCGTCTGGCGCAAAAGTTGATCCAGTGCCTGTGTCGCCATCGGGCCACGCCAGATCATGGGCGCATCGTCACCCGCAATCATGTAACCAATCGACATCGACTGGATGCTGTGATTCTCCATAGGCTCCATGGATTTTCCATCGCGTGATTTGGGCTGTCCGGTAATACCCAGCATGGTCGGCTGAGATGGGCCATAGATGTCCGCATCCAAGATACCTACGCGTGCGCCTTCAGCGGCCAATGCCAGTGCCAGATTGACCGCAGTCGTAGACTTACCTACGCCCCCCTTGCCGGATGCGACCGCGATGATGTTCTTCACGCCATCGACCAGTGCTACACCACGCTGCACCGCATGCGGCACCACCTTGCTGGAGACATTAGCAGTGACTTTGCCGATGCCGGGTAAGCTGCTTTTAAGATGCGTCTCTACCTGTTCGCGTATCTCAGCCCAAACGCTTTTTGCGGGATAGCCCAACAGGATGTCCAGACTCACATCGCTGCCCGACACCTTGATGTTCTTCACTGACTTACCGCTGACAAAATCCTTTTGGGTATTGGCATCAATCAGATTTTTTAATGCACTCTGCACATCGGTATCGCTGAAACTCATGACTCGCACTCCAGTGGAAAACAAAATAGGCGAGGATTCTAAACGAATTCGCCATCCATATAGGCGGTTAAAAGTTATGGGAATTTGCCATGTCCGCATTCGCTACGAACCAATTTAATTTATTTCTTAAGCTCACCACTCCTCCCACGATGATCAATGTAGGGGCCTGGGGTTTTTCTCGCTGCACAATGCTCGGCAACGAGGATAAAGTGCCACTCAATACACGCTGATTTGCAGTCGTGCCTTGCTGTATCAATGCCGCCGGGGTAGCTGCATCCATACCGTGTTCTACTAGCTTGGCACATAGCGTCTCCACTCCCAACAACCCCATATATACGACCACGGTCTGATGCGGTCTAGCCAGTGCCTGCCAATCCAGATTCATGCTGCCATCTTTAAGATGGCCGGTCACAAATACACAGGATTGCGCATGATCTCTATGCGTCAACGGGATACCCGCATAGGCAGATACCCCCGCAGCGGCGGTTATACCTGGCACGACTTCAAAGTGGATTTGGTGTTGCGCAAGTGTTTCGATCTCTTCCCCGCCACGCCCGAATATAAAAGGATCACCTCCTTTTAAGCGCACCACTTGCTTGCCATCTAATGCCAAGCGCACTAGCAGGTCATTGATTGCCTCCTGAGGCAGGGTATGTTGGGCGCGCTGCTTGCCCACAAATATTTTTTCAGCATTATTGGGACTCATCGCTACGATAGCCGGAGCAACCAGATTGTCATACACCACCACATCGGCGCGCTTAATCAAGCGCGCTGCGCGCAGAGTGAGTAACTCGGGATCACCCGGTCCAGCCCCAACCAACGCTACCGTGCCAATTTTTTTCTGCGGTATATCTGCCAATTCTTTAACAACATCACGGTCGCGCTTATGCCACCAAGCAAGGGCTAGCTGTTCGGCTTGCTTTATATCCTTGGCTTTGCCCAATGCACACAAGGCGATAGCTGCTGTACCTATCACCGCAGCGTGACCATATTCATCGTCTAACTCGCCTCGCCACAATCTCCCCAAACGCGTGACATCCATCTCTTCATCTTTGCGATGACGTTGCGCAAACATCGCAGGCCAATGCTGCTCAAATTCCTGTCCATCACTCAACATACGCACTGCACAATCACTATCAGGATTGCGCTCAGCCTCACCGCCTTCGCCTTTGAATACGGCCAACCTTTTATCCCCTAACAGACGCGCAGCAGCTTGATGAGCCAGGTCGTATCCGGGATGAAAGATTCCAATCATGGAAGCCTGAGCTCGCGCAGGATTGAGCATACGAACCACACTATGCATAGGTGAGCGCAATCCCAATATTGCCTTAAGTTCTAATAGGTTCTGTAACTCCGGATTCAATACATACAGGGGTAGATAGCTTAGATTAGTAGATGCAAGCTGAGTGGCCGCACTTGTATAGTTGTCGCACGCGGCATAGCCTAGACTTACCATAGCCTCCCCCACCCCGACACGCCCTGCAACAGCACTACCGTGCAACAGCACTTTAATGCCCTGTTGCGCAAGCAACACCGCTGATAGTACAAACCAAGGTAACTGCCTACGCTTACCGGCATAACAGGCCCAGTCCAGATCGACCTTAGGAAAATCGCCAAGTAATTGCACACTCTCCCTAGCCGCTGCTACCAATCCAGCCAGCTCTGCGGGGGTCTCTTCTTTGATGCGCATCAACATCAAGAACGCACCTAGCTGCTCTGCTTCGACTTGATGAAGCAAGATCATTCGCATGGCAGCATAAGACTCTTCCAAGGTCAGGTCGCGTGAACCACGCCTACCTTTACCTAACGCTTGAATATATGTCGAGAAGGGATGTGTCATTGATGATGAAGCTCGCGAGCATAGTTTAGATTGCGTGAAACTTTGCGACTGCACTGTCAAGCAGCAATAAAAAAACCAGCTTAGGCTGGTTTTTTTATTGCTGCTTGACTTCTTATTATCAGTGACTAGCGAACAATTGCTTCACCATCCACAACGAGAAAGCCAGAGCCGCAAGAAAAGTTCCAACAGAGCAAAGCGTTGCAATTACTGACATTTTTTTCTCCTCCCGAGAGCATTAACAAAGACCACACCAACACAACTGGTATGAATCCTAGCATAAAATATTTTTTAGTAAAATATTTTATTAATAGGCTCTATGCCCGATAGCGAGACGCTATAGGCACCGGAATCAAAGAAACTTTTTTATAAACGAGGGCTTACGCTCAGCCCCCATTCAAAAATAGATTACTTGCTTTTTACAACTTGGATAATCATCCAGACAGCGAAAACAACAGCCAGAGTTGCAGTGAACAAACTTGCTACGGTAGCGACATAAGACATTATTAACTCCTCCCCTAAAATTAAATTAAATCTCGGTCTGCGGCATTACTTGAGTGAAACTTTTCTTATTACCCGACTGAAACTTTTCGTATTATATAAGCGAAATTGTCGGGAATACACATAAAATTACTAAGGCTAATAAGTTTTTTCTTTTTGCCTTACCATCAACAACTACGCAATTTATACAGGCGCTACACCTTGCAAAAAAAACTCTATATCAAAACCTACGGCTGCCAAATGAACGAGTATGACTCGGACAAAATGGCAGACTTGATGCGCGACTTCGATAACATGGTGCAGACCGAGCATCCAGAAGAGGCGGATGTGATCTTGTTCAATACTTGTTCTATACGTGAAAAAGCTGAAGAAAAGGTCTTTTCTGACCTAGGCCGGGTTCGCCCTTATAAATTGGCCAATCCCAACCTCATCATTGGTGTGGGCGGATGCGTTGCCAGCCAAGAGGGCGCAACTATCACTAAGCGCGCCCCCTATGTAGATGTAGTCTTCGGTCCACAGACTCTGCACCGTCTGCCACAACTTATCCAAGCGCGCAGAAAGACTGGCATCGCGCAAATGGACATCACCTTTCCCGAAATCGAAAAGTTCGACCACTTACCCAAACCCACGACATCCTCCGGTAGCGCATTCGTTTCCATCATGGAGGGCTGCAGCAAATACTGCACTTTCTGCGTAGTACCTTATACGCGCGGAGAAGAGGTGTCCCGACCTGTGGCCGATATACTGCGTGAGATACAGGGCTTGGTTGCGCAGGGCGTCAAAGAAGTGACGTTGCTGGGACAGAACGTGAACGCCTACCTAGGTACAACAGAAGATGGTGAAGCGGTTGATTTTGCCTATCTGATTCAGGCCGTCGCCGCCATCGACGAAATAGGACGCATCCGCTACAGCACTTCCCACCCCAAGGAAATGTCGCAACGCCTCATCGATCTGTACGGCAACACGCCCAAATTGGTCAGCCATCTACACCTGCCCGTGCAATCCGGTTCAGACCGAGTCTTAGCAGCAATGAAACGCGGCCACACCGTACTTGAGTATAAGTCCATTATCCGACGCGTACGTGCACTCCGTCCTGATGTATGCGTGACTTCTGATTTCATCGTAGGCTTTCCCGGCGAAACCGATCAGGATTTCGAGGCCACCATGAAACTGATAGACGATATAGGTTTCGATAACAGCTTCAGCTTCTTGTATAGCCCGCGTCCAGGCACACCCGCTGCGGAAATGCGCGACGACACCTCTCAGGAAGTCAAAGCGGCAAGACTCAAACGCCTACAAGATCGCATCATGGAGCAAGAGGCCGCGATTGCACAAAGCATGTTGGGTACGACTCAGCGCGCCCTTGTTGAAGCGGTATCGAAAAAGGATACCGCCGAATTAGCTGCACGCACCGACAATAATCGTGTGGTGAATTTTGTCGGCTCAACGGATTTAATCGGGAAATTTATAGATATAAAAATTATCCAAGTGGTGAGGCATACGTTGCGCGGAGAATTGGCATGAGCAAGATCAGGAAAAAATCTTCCAGCAAAAAACTATCTTTAACGGTTCAGTACGCCACCAGCAATGCCGAATTACCAACCCGTGCACAATTCCGGCGCTGGTTCAAGGCCGCACTAATTGGCGATGTCAGCCTCACCTTGCGTATCGTCGATGCCGAAGAGGGGCGAGAGCTCAACAAGTCTTATCGCGGTAAGGACTATGCGACCAATGTACTAACTTTTGTCTACGAGAATGATCCGGTCAGCGGTGATGTGGTGATCTGCGCGCCTGTCGTTGCTACAGAAGCGGCTGAGCAGAACAAGAATCTACTGGCCCATTACGCGCATATGTCGATACATGCCGCACTACATTTGCAGGGCTACGACCATGAAGTGGCGAGCGAGGCAGAAGAGATGGAAGCATTGGAAACTTCAATAATGCTAAAATTGCGTTACGCAAATCCCTATCAAAGTTGATACCCCCAAGAAATGGACTCACCCGAAAGTAGCAAACCCAGTTTGTTAGAACGTCTCTCTGCGCTGCTAATGCGTGAACCTGAAGACCGCGAACAACTCATACAGTTGCTTTACGGCGCTTATAAGAACAACCTCCTGGATGCCGATGCACTGGCCATGATGGAAGGCGTGCTGCAAGTCTCCGAACGCCAAGTGCGTGAAATCATGATTCCCCGCGCACAAATGGATGTCATCGACATCAGCCAGTCTCCCGAGAAGTTCATCCCCTTCGTCATAGAGACCGCGCACTCGCGCTTCCCCGTCACAGAAGGCGATAAGGACAACATCATCGGCATCCTGCTCGCTAAAGACCTATTGCGTTATTACGCAGGTGAGGAATTTGACGTGCGTGACATGCTGCGTCCCGCCGTATTCGTACCAGAATCGAAGCGCCTCAATGTATTACTCAGTGACTTCCGCAGCAACCGCAACCATATCGCACTCGTAGTCGATGAGTACGGCGGTGTTTCTGGGATGGTCACAATAGAGGATGTATTGGAGCAAATCGTCGGAGACATCTCTGATGAATATGACTTTGACGATGAGTTGGGCAAAATCGTACGTCAGGACAACAGTCATTGGCGCGTCAAAGCTGACACCGAAATCGCTGCTTTCAATGAAGTGATGGGGACCGAATTCTCCGACGAAGAGTGTGACACAGTCGGCGGACTGGTACTTAAAGCCGCTGGGCAACTCCCCAAACGGGACGATCAAATCGTCATAGGCGATTTGACCTTCAGTGTATTACGAGCCGACAGTCGCAGGCTCTACTCACTGTTGGTCGAACGCACCACACTTACTGGCGCTATATAAAAAATCCCCAGCTCATGTGCTGCTGGGGATTTCTCCATCGCATAAATCAAGTTTAGAACTGTTCGCTTTCACCTAAGTAACGCCACTGCCCAAGCGGCAGATCACCCAACTTAACTTTGCCGATGCGGATACGTTTCAGACCGGTCACTTTCAAACCGACTAGTTCGCACATGCGGCGGATCTGACGCTTTTTGCCCTCACGCAACACAAAACGTAGCTGATCCTCATTTTGCCAAGTGACTTTAGCCGGTTTGAGATATTCACCGTCCAGCTTCAAGCCTTGGCACAACAATGCCAGCCCGCTGTCTTCCAACTGACCTTGCACGCGCACCAAGT
>JAVHRA010000216.1:0-1802 GCA_036171395.1 Gallionella sp.
CAGGGCGAGGCCGGCGCGCGGCGACAGGCCGTGCACATAGTTGGTGGACTCGCGGGTGTGCTTCAGTATGGCTTGCACGTAATCGAGCAGCGGCGCGGCGACATAAACTTCCTGTACGCGCTTTTGCAAGGCCAGCAACTCGGCCAGCTCCATCTGCGGGCAGAGTTGCGCTACCAGTTCGCGCCTATCCACGCCAGCGAGCAAGCCGCGTTCCGCTTGTGCATCGGGATAGCCCAGCTGGATGCGCATCAGAAAACGATCTAGTTGCGATTCGGGCAAGGGGAAGGTGCCGATTTGGTGCGAGGGATTCTGCGTGGCAATGACGAAAAACGGCGCGGGCAAGGGACGTGTCACTCCCTCGATAGTCACTTGCTGCTCTTCCATCGCTTCCAGTAACGCACTTTGCGCCTTGGGCGTGGCGCGGTTTACTTCGTCGGCGAGAATCATCTGCGCGAAGATCGGGCCGGGGTGGAACTTAAAGTCCGCCGTGTCACGTTGATACACCGACACGCCGAGGATGTCGGCAGGCAGCAGGTCGCTGGTGAACTGAATGCGTTGGAATTGCAAACCCAATGTCTTTGCCAGCACATGCGCCAGCGTAGTTTTACCCACGCCCGGCAAGTCCTCGATGAGCAGATGGCCGCGCGCCAGCAAGCAGGCCAAGGCATAGCGTATCTGCAAGGGCTTGCCGACGATGATTTGTTCGGTCTGCTGGATGACGTGCTTGAGTGGATGGGTCATGGTGGTCATTTTATGTAGGGTGGGCAGATACGGCTGCTCACCCTACTTTTCGCTGTGGTTAAAGTATGATGGCCGCGACTACTTTGCGGTCTTCGGCGACCAGGATGTTGTAGGTGCGGCAGGCGGCGGGGGTGTCCATAAATTCCACGCCTATGCCCATGTCGCTCAGGGCGCGGTACAGGCGCGGGTGGGCGAAGTGTTGTTGCACGCCCGTGCCGATCAGCACCACATCCGGTTTGTAGGTCAGGAAATACTTGAAGTGACTCTCGTCCAGTGTATCGAAGCTGCTGACCGGCCAGTCTTCGTGCACCGCTTGCGCCTCCACCACAATGGGGCGGTCATAGCGCACGCGGTTGACCATCACATGATTCGCGCCATGCGCGGTGAACATCTTGGTTTCGCCCAGATTGGCTAGATGTAGTTTCAAAACAGTGTCTCCATTTGCTGTGTCACGGTTGCACAGGTAAAATCGCGCCCTTTCACATGAAACAAGAAGCATAGCGACTATGTTCCATGTCTAGGTCCTTTGCGGACTTACTAATTCAAACCGGATTCTAACATCGTGAAACCCATACTGAAATCGACCAAGCTTTCCAACGTCTGCTACGACATACGCGGCCCGGTGATGGAGCGCTCCAAGCAGATGGAGGAAGAAGGGCAGCGCATCATCAAGCTGAATATCGGCAACTTGGCTCCTTTCGGTTTTGAAGCGCCTGAAGAAATTCAGCAAGACGTAATTTTGAATATGCCCAATGCGGCAGGTTATTCCGATTCCAAAGGCATGTTCGCACCGCGCAAGGCCATCATGCACTACTGCCAATCGAAAAAAATTATGGGCGTGGGGCTGGATGATATTTACATCGGAAACGGCGCGTCCGAGTTAATCGTGATGGCGATGCAAGGCCTGTTAAATAACGGTGACGAGGTGTTGGTGCCGGCGCCAGATTACCCATTGTGGACAGCGGCGGTGACCTTGGCGGGCGGCAGCCCTAGGCATTATGTGTGCGACGAAGCCAACGAATGGAATCCGAATCTCGCGGACATGAAAGCCAAAATCACCG
>JAVHRA010000217.1:0-1801 GCA_036171395.1 Gallionella sp.
CCAACCTACTGCGCGCCACGATAGCTGCGTTGCTCAATCACTCGAAATCCGGGGGCGCAAAGCGCCAAGCATTAGCACATTCCGGTTTCTCGCTTCTTTCGCGCCTTGCTCTCCTGTCGCTCGCCACGGTTGGTAACTCTTAAATACCCGCGCAAACCAATCTTCGCGCTTAGTAAATCTTGCAAACTAAATCTGCTTCACCGGAATCATCCCGATGCGATGCTTCCATTCTGCAGGGCCTATGTCGTGCACCGAACGCCCTTGCGTATCGACGGCAACGGTCACCGGCATATCCTGCACTTCAAATTCATAAATCGCTTCCATTCCCAGGTCGGCGAAGGCCAGCACTTTAGCACTGCGTATTGCTTTCGAAACCAGATACGCGGCTCCACCCACCGCTATCAGATAAACCGCACCGTGATTTTTGATCGACTGTATCGTACCTGCGCCGCGCTCCGCTTTGCCTACCATGCCCATCAGACCGGTCTGCGCCAACATGGCTTCGGTATATCTATCCATACGTGTCGCAGTGGTTGGGCCGGCAGGGCCGACAGCTTCATCGCGCACTGGGTCAACCGGGCCGACATAATAAATGAAGCGGCCAGTAAAATCCACGCCGTCGGGTAATTTCTCACCGCGTGCCAGCATTTCCGTGATGCGTTTGTGTGCCGCATCCCGTCCAGTCAACAACTTACCTGATAACAACACTGTTTCGCCCGGACGCCATTGCGCGATCTGCTCACGCGTCACGCTATCCAAATCGACTCGGCGCGCATTCTCAGCCGCATGCCAATGCACATCGGGGTAATCTGACAGTGCCGGCGGGGTGAACTGCGCCACACCCGAACCATCCAGATGAAAATCGACATGCCGGGTCGCCGCACAATTGGGGATGATGGCGATGGGCTTGGAAGCAGCATGGGTGGGATAATCGAGAATCTTCACGTCCATCACCGTGGTCAAACCGCCCAAACCCTGCGCGCCTATACCTAATGCATTCACTTTGTCGTACAGCTCGATGCGCAACTCTTCGATACGATTCTTCGCACCGCGCGCTTTCAGTTCCTGCATATCCATAGGCTCCATCAAGGCTTCCTTGGCCAGCAGCACGGCCTTTTCTGCCGTACCGCCTATGCCTATGCCCAACATGCCGGGCGGACACCAGCCCGCACCCATCTCAGGCACACGCTGCAACACCCACTCGACGATATCGTCGCCGGGATTGAGCATCTCCATCACTGCCTTATTCTCCGAGCCGCCGCCCTTGGCCGCGATGCGCACCTCGACCTGGTCACCCTTGACTAATTCCACATGTACCACCGCCGGCGTGTTATCTCCGGTGTTCTTACGCTTGCCAGCCGGATCGGCGACGATGGAGGCACGCAACACATTGTCCGGTTGCAGATAAGCCTTGCGCACGCCCGCGTTGACCATCTCGACCACATCCATATCTGCTTCCCAGCGCACCTCCATGCCGACACGCACGAAAGCCACCACGATGCCGGTGTCCTGACAAATAGGTCGGTGACCTTCCGCGCACATGCGCGAATTGGTCAGTATCTGCGCCATCGCATCCTTGGCAGCCGGAGATTCTTCTTTGGCATAAGCCTGCGCCAAAGCCTTGATGAAATCGGTGGGGTGGTAATAAGAGATGAACTGTAGTGCGTCCGCGACGCTATCGATGAAATCTTGCTGACGTATCGTGCTCATGTCTGTTTTCCTGTGTCTAGAATCCAAGCCGTTAATGTAACGTTATTCGCCGCGTGCGGCACTACTCACGTAACAAAATGAGTGGCGCAAC
>JAVHRA010000218.1:0-1794 GCA_036171395.1 Gallionella sp.
GAAAGGATTCGTGATTAGCAATAATCAAGAGTTTCTGCGCCTGCAAAGCTTGCGGGTCACCTTGCACCTTCACTCGGAATAGCAGCTTGGCGATGATTCTTAACAATGTCTTCATGCCTGCCTCCGCTGGGATGTATGGCTTAACGTTCTATGTGTACGCTCAGTGCCGCCTGATTCTTGACGATGTCCAGCAGGCGATCAATGTTGGGATGTTTGCCGGGGAACAACTGCGCGTCAGCAGTGTGTTCGGCGTAGATGGCCAACCCGTCTTGGGCCGCCGCCACATTTAGCGTGCCCCATTTCTGCTGCAAGTGGTGATAGACACGGATGGAGCCCTGACTACCGGGTTTGTTCTCTATCACACCGGCGGCACGGCCATCGGCATGACTAAGGGTGATGCGCTGCACACCATAGTCGGGGACTAGTGTAGGTAGGATGTCGCTAAATTTTTTCATGTTCACTATTTATCTGGTTGATTGGGTAGCCACAGCAGGCACGGACTGTAGGGGAGCACCGATGAAATTGCAACGTGCGGAGCACGGCCCAGCGCCACATACCACAACCCCACTGGCACACTGGGTACACTTGCCTTTGTTCTATATTTCCAGTACCTTGCGCCCCTCGCTAGGGGTCTGCCCGGGAATAAACGGAGCAGTGAGACACACCCTTTGAACCTGTACGGGTCATGCCGTCGTAGGGAAGCATCCTCAGATGCCCCCGTTAACTTGGAGCATCACAATGAACGCCAATCCCCAATTCTTAGCCAACGCCGCCCATGTCGATGAGGCTGCCATCAAGCCTTTGCCCAATTCGCGCAAGGTCTATGTGCAAGGTTCACGCCCCGACATACAGGTGCCGATGCGCGAGATTTCGCAGGACGAAACACCAGCCAGCATGGGCGCAGAAGTCAATCCGCCCATCTATGTCTACGACTGCTCCGGCCCGTACACCGACCCCAAGGTCAAGATCGACATCCGTTCCGGCTTGGCCGAGATGCGCGCCGGCTGGATCGCCGAGCGTGACGATACTGAAGCATTGCCGCAACTCACATCCGAGTATGGCCAGCAACGCCTGAATGACCCGGCACTCGCCGAGATGCGCTTTAATCTGCAACACGCGCCGCGTAAAGCCAAGCCGGGCAAGAACGTGACGCAGATGCATTACGCACGTCAGGGCATCATCACGCCGGAGATGGAGTACATCGCCATCCGCGAAAATCAACGTGTCGATGGTCTGTCCGCGATGATGCTCAAGCAGCATGCGGGCGAGAACTTCGGCAAGGCGATGCCGAACAAGATCACTCCTGAATTCGTGCGCGATGAAGTGGCCGCAGGCCGTGCCGTCATCACCGCCAACATCAACCATCCCGAGATCGAGCCGATGATTATCGGACGCAATTTCCTGGTCAAGATCAATGCCAACATCGGCAACTCCGCGCTGGGTTCTAGCATCCAAGAAGAAGTCGAGAAGATGACTTGGGCGATCCGTTGGGGCGGCGACACGGTGATGGATTTGAGCACCGGCAAGAACATCCACGAGACGCGCGAATGGATCATTCGCAATTCGCCTGTGCCTATTGGCACCGTGCCTATCTATCAAGCCTTGGAAAAAGTGAACGGCAAAGCCGAAGACCTGACCTGGGAAATCTTCCGCGACACGTTGATCGAGCAAGCCGAACAAGGTGTGGATTACTTCACCATCCATGCTGGCGTGCTGTTGCGCTATGTGCCGATGACTGCCAACCGCATGACCGGCATCGTGTCGCGTGGCGGCTCCATCATGGCGAAGTGGTGC
>JAVHRA010000219.1:0-8464 GCA_036171395.1 Gallionella sp.
GCTCGATGATCTACGTCGAAGGTAAGTTGCAGACTCGCAAGTACACGGATAAGGCAGGTGTGGAGAAGTACAGCACCGAGATCATCGTCAACGAGATGACCATGCTGGGTGGCAAGTCTACTGGTGGTGGCAGTTTCGAAGTGGTAGAGAATCAACAGTCTGCTCCGGCAGCGCGTCCGGCACCAGCTCGTGCCGCAGCACCTGCGGCCAAACCAGCTGCACCGGCCAAAAGTAGCTTCGATAACTTCGATGACGACATCCCGTTCTAAATATTTATCGTTTGAGCAAGAGACCGCTGCGGCGGTCTTTTTGTTGTGCGCGCATGAACGGACAGTGCAGCTTCGTCAGCTCTATTTGTAGTCGGAGACTATGAGTCGTCATCACTACCATGTTTATGTCATCGAACTATCCAAGGCGGTATTGGATAAGCCCAGATTTATGAGGGCTAATCCTGCTTACCGGACTGGTATGCCGTGTGTGTATGTAGGTATGACAGGTTTGAATCCAGATGTCCGGTTCGATAAACACAAGGCCGGAATCCAAGCCAATCGCTATGTGCTGGAATTCGGATTGCGACTGTTGCCCGAGTTATATGAGGTATATAACCCGATGCCATATGATGCGGCTCGTGATATGGAAGTCGAGCTGGCGATAGGGTTAGCCGAAGAGGGTTATGGCGTTTGGCAGGCTTGAGAAGAAGTGGTGCGTTGCGTTGGCAAAAAATAATTCAGATTTTTTAAGACACACGGAACTATTTAGCAAAGCTCCACTCATAGTCTTCAGTTAGCGCAAGCTGACGCACGTTTCTCCTCCCTGAGCGTGATTCTTAACACCTAGTTAAGATGTTTGGCCCCCGATGCGTCACCGCGCGGGGGCTTTTTTTTGCCTGTCGTATCCGCTGTGGGAGAACGTCGTTTAGGCGTAGCAGCGCAGGCCGCGCGAGAAGTCTTGCAAGGCGCTGATACCGCTCTGTTCGGCACGCAGACACCAGTCTTCCAGATCTTTCACCAGTTGTTCTTTGGTCGCGGTAGAGCGCTGCCAAATGGAGGCGAGTTCCTGACGCAAGGTGTAAGCGGTGGCGAGCTTGGGGCTGGAGCGGATCACGCTGTCCAGTTGCAGCTTCTGCTGTTCGTTCAGTACGGCTGCATCCAGATGCAACCAGTGCTTGATGCGCTGGGTATCAAGCTTGGCGGGCAGCGCATCTTTGAGTTGGGCGAGCTCATCGCGGTAGGTGTGTTTCAGACTGCGCGCATAGCGGGTTAGCACTTCGTAGCGATTGGTGATCACTGCTTGCAGTGTGGCTGCGTCGCAGACCGTTTTACTCTTGTCCAGACGCACTTGCGGAGGCAGCTTCTTGGCTTTGGCCAACCCGAACGATTGCAGGGTGCGGATATACATCCAGCCGATATCGAATTCATAGGCTTTGGTCGAGAGCTTGGCCGAGGTGGCGTAGGCGTGATGGTTGTTGTGCAACTCTTCACCGCCGATGATGATGCCCCAGGGTAATAGGTTGGTCGAAGCGTCCGCGCATTGATAATTGCGATAGCCCCAATAGTGCCCGGCACCATTGATGATGCCGGCGGCCGTCACCGGTATCCACAACATCTGCACCGCCCAGATAGTCAATCCTATCGCGCCGAACAGCAGCACATCGATGCATAACATGAGCATGATGCCCCAGCTGCTGTGCTTGCTATAGAGATTACGTTCCAGCCAGTCATCCGGTGTGCCGTGACCGTAGCGGGTCAGCGTTTCCTGATTGCGCGACTCTTTTTTGTACAACTCGTAGCCTTCTAGCAATACGGTCTTGATGCCCAATATTTGCGGGCTGTGCGGATCCTCTACAGTCTCGCATTTGGCGTGATGTTTGCGGTGTATGGATGCCCACTCTTTGGTCACTTGGCCGGTGCTCAGCCACAACCAGAAACGGAAGAAGTGGCTGGGGATGGCGTGCAGTTCCAAAGCGCGATGCGCTTGATGGCGATGCAGAAAGATGGTCACCGAAGCAATGGTGATGTGGGTCAGTGCCAGCGTGACAAGGACGTAGCCCCACCACGGCAAATCGATAAAGCCGCTCAACATAAATACTCTCCTCGGTTGCTACTGCTCATTATTATTTTGGCTACTACTTTATTGGGTACTGCGGTCTGTCACTACGCTAGATTACTCGGCTACGTTGGTCGTCGTGTTGCTGCGCTCCATCACGGCGGCAAAGAAGCCGTCGGTGTTGTGCAGATGCGGACGCAGTTCCAGATAGTCGCCCATCTCCAGTGCTACCTTTTGTTGTTGCAAGACTGCGCCCGCCGGGAGCAATACGAAGTCGGGATGCGCAGCCAAGAAAGCCTGCACGATGTCTTGGTTTTCTTCTGGCAGGATGCTGCATGTCGCATACACCAGACGCCCGCCTTTCTTTACCAGACGGCTCGCCGAAGCGAGGATGGCGCTCTGTTTCTGCTTCAGTTCTGCCAAACTCTGTGGCGACTGACGGAATTTCAAGTCAGGGTTGCGGCGCAACGTACCCAGGCCACTGCAAGGCGCGTCCACCAGTACGCGATCAATCTTGCCGGACAGGCGTTTAACCTTGAGGTCGTTCTCATGGGCGATCAGCATGGGCTGGATATTGGACGCTCCCGAGCGCTTCAAACGCGGCTTGAGATTGGCCAGACGCTTCTCTGATACGTCCAGCGCATATAAGCGGCCTTGCGAGTTCATCGCCGCCGCGAGCATCAGCGTCTTACCGCCCGCACCGGCGCAGAAATCCACCACCATGTCGCCCCGCTTGGGGGCCAGCAACAGGCCGAGCAACTGGCTGCCTTCATCCTGTACTTCGACCTTGCCTTCGGTAAAGAGCGCGTCACGGTTCAAAGGAATCTTATCTTTGAGGCGGATGCCGACGGGTGAATAAGGCGTGAAGCTGGCTACTATGTTTTGCGCTTGCAGGTTCTGCATTACTTCGTCGCGCTTGGCGAGCAGGGTGTTGACGCGAATATCCAGCGGCGCGCCTTGTTGCATGGAGCGGCCTATGGTGAGGATGTCCGCATCGCTATAGCTGACGCGCATCTTCTCTACCAACCACTCGGGCAATTCGGCTTGTACCGATAAGGGCAGGGTGTCCAGCTGCACACCCTTCACTGTGGCCAGCCAGTCCTTCTCGTCGCGCTGCAACACCGGTTCGATCTCGCGCAGGTTGTACCCGCCGAAACGCACCAGATATGCCAGCGCCATACGGCGCGGTGTGGCTTTGTCCAGACAGCAGTGTTCCAGCAGCAAACGATGACGCAAGGTGCCGAACACGGTTTCGGCAACGAAGGCACGCTCGTTAGAACCGATGCGCTCCTGCTGAAAGAAGTAGCGTAGCGTGGTATCGGCCGGGTGCGCCAACGGCAGAATGCTACGCAGAGCAAGGATGGCAAGGTCTAAACGGTATTCGGTGATGAGCATGATGAGATGGTGAAAAAATTAAGCGCGCAGTTTAACAGGCTGGGGATGGTGAGTGGGCGCGCGATTTTGCCACTGACCACTTTCTACCGGCCACGTCCCGTCGCATCACTCATCCGCTACGCGAATATCGGAGATGAGCATCTCTCCAGCGACGCGGCCATCACGTTCTATTTGACTGATCTTGATAGGTAGCAAGCGATATTCCACCGCCAACCATATATCCAGTCCTTCTTCGTTGGGGCCATGAATCTTACGCATGGGAATGGCGCGCAACTTGCCCTTGGGCGTATTGATCACTTCTTCTTCCCCCGGCTGTATCTGGTAATGCTCCAGCTTCTTGCCATTGCTGATGTACATCGAGAGCGGATTGCCAGTCCATTGCACTTGTGAGAGCTGGTACATGAAACTGACGATATCTTGACTGACGTTGGGCAGTGCAACGCTGTTGCCTGCGGAGAAGTGCAGCATCTTCTCCTGCCAGTTGAATTCAGCACTATGCGTATCGGTACCATCCGAAGTGATCTTGGCTTCGATGAATTTGTTCGGTTGCAGGCCATACGGTGTCAGCAGTCCGCTACTGGTCTGCGTGAGATCGAAGCGCTTCAGAAAACGCACGACGCCAGTGGTATTGGCACTGGTGCGTATGGTGTAGTGCTGTTCAGCATCGATGTCCAAACGATGTTGCGCTTCGCCGATGGCGAAGCTGGTGCCTGATTTATATACGGAGAATGTCAGCTGCGCATGTTTCGGCAAGGGGTGCGCACTTGGTGCTGGCAAGTCGGTTGCTTCGGCAGTGGGCGCAACGAGCTCGGTGCTAGTTTCGGCCATATTACTTTCGGCTACGTCTGGTTCGGTGGGCGTAGGCTCAGTCGTATCGTCGTTGCTTGCTAGCGGTGCTGGAGTCGGTTGCGCGGCGGGGGGTTGCGGCTTAGGTTTTTTAGCGGCGGCAGGTTTTTTCTGCGCTGCTGCGGGCACTGCTAATTTAGGCATGTTCACCAGCTTGGCCTCAAGGGGCGGCAAGGGTATCTCGGTCGGCGCAAGCTCTATCAACGGGGTGAACAACAAGAGCAGATGTATCAGGATCGATACAAGGATAGCCAGCAACAGGCTGGAGCGCGTGGTTGTACTGATAGCGCTCACGGTTGTATTTCGAGCTTGCGCAACTCTTGCGTGAGTTTGCCGCCCTCTGGGTCGGTGATAATCACCTTGCAGGGTAGATTAAATTTGGCTTTGGCCAGCCAAACTTGAGTACGGGTTTCACCTGCTTGGGCTTGGCTATCCAAGTACAGCGTCTCGAAATTGCCTGCAACTGAATAGTATGTTCTACCTGCTGAGACCGCGTAATTATAGTTATCCAATTTGCGACCATTGGTCATTGGAAACTCAAGATTAGTCGCGGCTTTTATGTCTAGAAACATGAATTGGTACAACGCACTCAGTCTATCTTGAGTGTGCTCCGGCAAGTCTAGTTCGGTGTGTGATTGGTCATGGTTGAGACTGAGTTTGTGGCTAGCCCACAGGAACTTGGCCTCGCTGTTTTTATTGGCACTGCCTTCCTGGCTATAGCTAAAGCTGAGTGGCCTAAGGCCGACCGCTCCTATAGTACCTTCGCTACGGATGTGAATCTTGCCGGGGCGGAACATGGACAGCAATCCTAACGGGCGAGCGGTGCTGTTCAGGGTGTAGCGTCCCGCGCTAGCGATGTATACCTCGTCGATTTCGGCGAGTGAGATACCGCCCTTGCTGACTACATAAACGGTGTGTACGCGACTGGGTACAACTGGGTTCGTTGCCGCAAAGGTGGAGAGCGACAGCGGCAGTAACGTCCATAGCAAATATTTCCAACGTGTCATTCTAACCCCGGCGAGATTAGTGCATAGCCGGCTTGCTTGGGGAAGCGGTAATGCACTTTGCCATCGCGCTTGAGTTCGATTTGATCCTGACACAGCCAGCGCACGGCTTGTGGATAGATGCGATGCTCCTGATAGAGCAAACGGGCTGCCAAAGTCTGTTCAGTATCGTCTTGCAGTACAGGTATCGCCGCTTGGATGATGATGGGGCCGTGATCCAAATCGGGTGTGACGAAATGCACCGTGCAACCGTGTATCTTCACGCCGTCTTCTAATACCCGAGCATGGGTGTGTACGCCGGGGTAGGAAGGCAGCAAGGACGGGTGGATGTTGATGAGTCTACCGTGATAACGGTTGACGAAACCCGCTGTGAGGATGCGCATAAAGCCTGCCAATACCACCACATCGGGATGATAAGCATCGATAGTTCTGGCCAGTGCCGCATCGAAACTTTCGCGGTCAGAAAAATCTTTGTGCGCGACCACCGCCGTTGCAACGCCATGTTCACTCGCGATGCGCAAGCCTTCCGCATCCGCACGATTGCTTATTACCGCCGCGATTTCACAAGGCAGCGCGGAGGTGAGCAAGGTCTCCATATTGCTGCCGCGACCGGAGATAAGAATGACGATTTTTTTCATGTTGGCTAAATCGGGAAGTGGAGAGTGGTCAGTGGAACGACACTGCGTGTCTTAGTGGAACAGAGATTCCCCACTGACCACTAGGGCGTAGCCGATCCACTGACTGTTTTAATGAACTTGGGTCTGATGTTCTTCGCCCTTGCGCGCACGGATCACGCCGATGGCTTTGACGTTCTCGCCAGCGGCATTGAGTTGGGCGATGGCTGCCGCAGCATCTTCTTTCGCGACGATAACGACCATGCCGATGCCGCAATTGAAGGTGCGGTACATTTCTTGTTCGGCGACATTGCCCTGTTCACGCAACCAATGAAACAGTTTGGGCATCTGCCAAGATTTGCTGTCGATGTCGGCTACCACGTTGGTAGGCAACACACGCGGCACGTTCTCGGTGATACCGCCGCCGGTGATGTGCGCCATACCCTTGATGGTCATGCTCTGCATTAAGGCCAGCAAAGGTTTCACATAGATGCGGGTAGGCGCCATGACAACTTCGCTCAGGGTGCGTGCGCCGTCGAACTTGGCGCTTAGATCTGGTTTACTGCGCTCTATGATCTTGCGTACCAGTGAATAACCGTTGGAGTGCGCACCATTAGAGGCCATGCCCAATACCACGTCGCCTGCACAGATTTTGTCGCCGGTGATGATGTTGGCTTTCTCCACCACGCCGACCGCGAAGCCCGCCAAATCGTATTCGCCTACCGGATACATGCCGGGCATCTCGGCAGTCTCACCGCCGATCAGCGCGCAACCTGCTTGTTCACAGCCGGACGCGATGCCTTTGATGACTTCGGTCGCGGCGGGTACGTTGAGCTTGCCGCAAGCAAAATAATCGAGGAAGAACAAGGGCTCAGCGCCTTGTACCAAGATGTCATTGACGCTCATGCCCACCAGGTCGATGCCCACGGTGTCATGAATATTCAGTTCGAAAGCCAGTTTCAGCTTGGTGCCTACACCATCGGTGCCGGAAACCAGGACGGGTTCTTTGTACTTCTTAGAGATCTCCACCAGACCACCGAAACCGCCTATGCCGCTCAATACTTCTGGGCGCATGGTGCGCTTGGCATAAGGCTTGATGTTCTCGACCAGTTGGTCGCCCGCGTCGATGTCGACACCGGCATCACGGTAGGAAAGGCTAGTGTTAGTGGTATTCAAGTTGAGTTCTCGCTTTCTAAAAGGTAAAGTGCCGCACGATTTTTCAGCCGCGAATTTTACCCGAAATGACCTCTCCACGCTTTGCTGCTGTGCAATGGCTGTCATTTATCGTGGTGCTGGGTGCGATTCTGTATCTGCTCAGCCCGATATTGACCCCGTTTGTCGCTGCCGCGATCCTCGCCTATATATGCAATCCGCCGGTACAACGTCTGGTGCGTCTCAAGACGCCGCAGACCTTGGCCGTGTTACTCGTGATGTTGTTGCTGGTGGTGGTCAGCGTACTGCTGGTGCTGATTCTGCTGCCGCTGCTGGAGAAGGAATTGGGCAATATGAGCGCACGATTGCCGCAGCTTGTCGAAACCGTGCGCGTCAGGTTATTGCCCCATTTGCAACAGCTGTTCGGCGCGTCGCTCACTTGGGATGGTGCGCTGCTCAAGGATTTTGCCTTGTCGCACTGGCAAAGCGCCGGTGGCGTGGCGAGCAAGGTGTTGCCTTGGTTGAGCGATAGCGGCAGTGTCATCTTAGCGGTGTTGGCTAACTTGCTGTTGATACCGGTGGCGATGTTCTATCTGTTGCGTGATTGGTCGGCGCTGCTCGCGCAAGTAGATGAACTGATACCGCGCCATAGTTATGACAAGGTGCGTGAGATCGCGCTGGAAGTCGATGCGGTGCTGGCCGAGTTCCTGCGCGGGCAGCTCGCCGTGATGCTGTTGATGAGCGTGTTCTATGCCATCGTGTTGTGGTTGGTGGGCTTGGAGTTTGCCCTGCCTATCGGTGTCGTGGCAGGTATGCTGGTGTTCATACCTTATCTGGGCATGTTAGTCGGGCTGCTGTTGGCGACGTTGGCGGCGGTGATGCAATTCACCGCGCTCAGTGATGTAGTGTGGGTGTGGGCGGTATTCGCGTTTGGACAATTGCTCGAAGGCATGGTGGTCACGCCGCGTCTGGTTGGCGAGCGCGTCGGCCTGCATCCCTTGGCCGTGATCTTCGCCCTGCTGGCTTTCGGCCAGTTGATGGGGTTCTTCGGCGTGTTGTTGGCCCTGCCTTTGTCCGCGATTTTGTTGGTCGCATTGCGTCATGCCAAGGCATGGTATCTGTCCAGTTCTATGTATCGCGCACCATGAGTCAACTTTTATTAGACATCACCCCGGATTGGTGGCCCACGCTGGATAACTTTGTGGTGGGCGACAATCAAGAACTATTGGCCGGCCTCACTCAGGCCCTGCAAAGCAAGGGCGGCGAGCGCATGTTTTATGTATGGGGCGAGCATGGTTGTGGCAAGAGCCATCTGTTGCAAGCCATCATCGGTGCGGCGCAGGCGGTAGAGCTACGTGCGGTGTATGCCAAGCGCAACGTGCCCGACCTGTGCAGCGTGGTGGCGGT